>DSBX01000357.1 GCA_011049385.1 Caldifarciminota bacterium
CGGGCAAGACCCCGGCCAAGACCCCGGGCGGAACGAGCCCGGGCGGTCTGAAACCGCCGACGCAGAAGTAGCGAACGAATCCGAGGGAGAAGAATACTATGAAGAGACTGATGTGGATCCTGCCGGTGGTAGCATTGCTGCTTGTCGGCACCGGCTGTGACGAGCTGATTGACGACCTGACGACCCCGAACGTGACCCAGGTCGCTATCAACGAGGGTGCCCAGCTCCGGCTGAACTGGGCCCCGGTGAAGGGTGCCCAAGGCTACAAGATTGACGTGGACGGAACCGAGTACACGACCACCGAGACCACCTACGACGTGGACGGCCCGGCCAAGATGATTACCGTGCTTGCCTACAGCGGCGCAAGCGAAAGCAACAAGTGGAGCCTGAACCTGACCCCGGTGATGACCCAGACGCTCGAGGTCTGGGGTATCAGCGAGCCGAGCCCGGACAACCCGAGCTCGTTCGGCTTCAACACCGACGGCACCATCACTACCTACTCCATCAACGCGGCCAACTACCCGGCGATGGACTACTATATGGAAGACACCCAGCTCCCGGGGATGAACATCGTGAACCCAGGCGACCGCGGCTGGAACGCCAAGGGCAACGCGGCCAAGGCGGCCGGGACGACCGATTTCGACGCCGCGACGATCGCCGACGCACCGGGCGGCTACACCACCCAGCAGCAACTGGCGGTCGGCGGAGTCTACTTCCTGTGGCTCGACCGCACCAACAACAACTGGGACGTGACCGATAACTTCGCCAAGGCGAAGGTCGTCTCCATCCAGGGCACGAAGGTGACGATGCAGGTCGCCTATCAGAAGGTCGGCGGTCTGCGCTGGCTCAAGACCAACTAGCCCGACGCCCGCAGATTCCAACCCGGGGAGCGCAAGCTCCCCGGGTTCGCTTGACACCGGCAAGGGAGGGGATAGCCTTGAACTGGTACGGTGGTCCGTATCGCGAACTCAGGAGGACATTATGAACCGTTCACCCGTCGTGTTGACAGCCGGTGCCCTTGCCCTGGCGATGATGATTGTGTTGCCGTCCTGTGGTGTGCTCGGTGGACCGCCGGGCAATGTCCAGGTGCAGGCCGACAGCACCGGAACCGGCGTGGTCCTGCTCTGGACCAGCCCGAGCGAAGGACCGCCCGACCGCTACGCGGTCTACTTCACGCCGCTGGACGGCACCGAGGAACTGGCGGCCGAAACCACCGCAACCGTCTGCTACCACGACCCGGCCGGCCGAACCGGCACCTACCGGGTCGAGGCACGGTTCGGCGACGACGCCTACCCGGCCACCGAAGAGCCCTCAACCGTCCCGGTCTTCACGGATACGATTCGGCTGGACGAACTGAACGTGGCAAACGGCCTGGCCGGATTCGGCTGGAGCCGGGTAACAGGCGAAGGCGCGGCCTTCGACATGCGAATTGCCGGCAACGCTCCCAGTGTGGACTTCTACCTGACCGACACCAGGTTCGGCTCGAACTCGCGCCCCTACTCGCTCTTCAGCCCCGCCGCCCGCGGAAAGGACCAGGGAGCGCCCGGGGTCATCCCCGGCGCCGAGTGGAAGGAGGGCTGGCTCACCGACCACCTGCCCGGTGAACCGACGATCCTGCCCCTGCTCGGAGATACCGTCTACTTCGACTACACCGACATCACGAGCATTCCTTTCCACGCCGGGTGCTGGCTGCCCGACGACCACTACGCGCTGGTCAGAGTGCTCAAGGTTGATACTGATGCCGGTTACGCTGAGTTGGTGGCCTGGTTCCAGATGGTACCGGGCCTGCGACTGGTCCAGCACTAAGGAGAAACTGTGAGAGAATACCTGCTTGGGATAGCTTTGATTGCGGCTGTATTCACGTTCGGCTGGCTCGCTTGTTCGGGACGGGTGGGCAGCGTGCCGCGCGGGGTAACGCTGGTCGCCGCATCCGACAGCACGGTCCTGGTTTCCTGGAACGAACCGGAGGCAGGCACACCGGACAGCTACCTCGTCTACTTCCGACGGGCCGGGTCCGAGGGCTACGTTCCCTTGGTCGAACTGACCGCAACCGAGTACGAGCACGACCCCCAGGGGATGACCGGCTGTTACCGCATCGCCGCGCTCTTCGGCGCGGACCTCTACTATGCCGACGAGATACCCTCGACCCTGCCGGTGGCCACGTCCGGCATCGTCCTTGCCGAGGTCAACGCATCCGGAAACTCGGGCTTCGGCTGGGACCGCACGACCGGCCTTGGCGAGAGCTACACGATGCGTGAGGCGACAAGCGCGGCCCACGTCGACTTCTTCGTGACCGATTTCCAGCTTGGATACGGCGGCCCGACCTACGCGCTGGCCAGCCCGACCTATGGGCCGAGCGACCCTTCCGGCGAGGTACCGGTCGCACCCTGGCGGCTGACCCGGTTCACGGCCGCACTGCCGGGCGAACGCGCGCCCCTGCCCGCCTACGACGATCGCGTCTACCTGCCGTTCCGGGACGTCGAGGCCGGCTTCACCGGCGGCTGTTACACCGACGATGGCCACTACGCGATGGTCAAGGTGACCGCCGTCAACACGCTGACCGGCGAACTCCGCTTCGACGGCTGGTTCCAGCTCGTCGCGGGTCTGCGCCTGATCCGGCACTGACCGCCCGGCCGACCGCGCCGAGCTTCGCAACCAGGCGGTCGCGACGCCTTCTTCCTTGACTCTCTCCGCGTTTCGGATATAGTCCAAGTCGCCCTTCTCTTTTTTAAGCATTTCAGGAGGAAACTATGGCTCGACATTGCGAAGTATGCGGAAAAGTGGCCAGCGTCGGCTCGAACATCAGCCACGCTCACAACGTTACGAAGCGGCGCTGGGAGCCGAACCTACAGCGCGTCCGCGTGAAAGACGGTAGTACGACCAAGCGGATATGGGTTTGCACCCGGTGCATCCGCTCCGGCAAGGTCGCAAAGGCTTGAGCCCGCGCACGGCTCTCCAGGAGGCGTCTTGAAGTGTCTGATCACAGGTATCACCGGGTTCGCCGGCAGTCACCTTGCCGAGTTCCTGCTCGGCCGGGACGACTGTGAAGTCCACGGCATCATCCGCTGGCGTTCGCGGACCGAGAACATAGACGGCATCCGCAATCGGCTTGCCCTGCACATCTGCGACCTGCGCGACGCAACCTCAATCAACGAGGTCATCGCCCGGGTTCGGCCCGAGCGCGTGTACCACCTGGCGGCCCAGAGTTTCGTGCCGATGTCCTGGAACGCGCCGGCCGAAACGCTCTACACCAACGTCATCGGCCAGACCAACCTCTTCGAGGCCATTCGCGCCGCCGGACTCACCGACACTTGTCGGGTCCAGATTGCCGGCTCCTCCGAGGAGTACGGCCTCGTCCGACCGGAGGAAACGCCCATCAAGGAAACGAATCCGCTCCGGCCGCTCTCACCCTACGGCGTATCCAAAGTCGCCCAGGACCTGATGGGCTACCAGTACCACCAGAGCTACGGTCTGAAGGTCATCCGTACGCGCGGCTTCAATCACACCGGCCCGCGCCGAGGCGAGGTCTTCGCGAGCTCGAACTTCGCCCGCCAGATCGCGCTCATCGAGTCCGGCAAGCAGGAACCGGTCATCAGCGTCGGCAACCTCGACGCGGTCCGCGACTTCACCGACGTCCGCGACACCGTCCGCGCCTACTGGCTGGTGATTGAAAAGGGCGAGCCCGGTGACGTCTACAATGTCGCGACCGGTAAGGGCTGGCGCATCGGCGCGATGCTCGACATCCTGCTGGGGATGGCGAAGGTCAAGGTCGAGGTGAAACCGGACCCGGCCCGGATGCGGCCGAGTGACGTTGAGCTCCTGCTCGGCGACCCGGCGAAACTCAAGGCGCAAACCGGGTGGGAACCCGGTTATGAATTCGAGCAGACGATGACCGACCTGCTCGAATACTGGCGCGGCCGGGTCTAACCCCACCGGACCGACGATGAGTCGGGTCCTGGTTACCGGCATTGAAGGTTTCGCGGGGCGGCATCTTGCCGCCCTGCTCGCCGATACCGGCCACACCGTCAGCGGCATCCATCTCGCCCCGCCGCCCACGGACCCGCGCCTGCGGCTATACGAAGCCGATATCCGCGACCTCGCCGCGGTCCGGCGAGCGGTCACCGACTGCCGGCCCGAGCGGGTCGTCCACCTCGCCGCGGTCAGCTCGGTCGCCGAATCCGAGAACGCCGCGACGACCACCTTCGAGGTCAACGCTCTGGGAACGCTCAAGCTGTTCGAGGCCCTACGCCTGGCCGGTCTGGCACCCCGCGTACTGGTCATCTCGTCGGCCAATGTCTACGGCCCGGCGGTTTCGAGCGTGTACCCAATGGCACGGCCGCCCGCACCCTTGACCGAGGACGCCGCCATTCAACCGCTCTCGCCCTACGCACTCTCGAAGCTCGCCTGCGAGCAGGTCGGGCGCTACTACCGCGACGCCCATGGCTTCGACGTGGTGACCCTGAGGCCATTCAGCCACACCGGCCCGGGTCAGTCTCCTTCCTTCGTCTTCTCGTCCGCGGCCCGCCGCATCGCCGCCCTCGAGCACAGCCGGGACAACACCGGGGGCAGGCTTGAGATGGGCAATCTTGAGGTGCGTCGCGACTACACCGATGTCCGGGACATCGTCCGGGCCTACGCCCTCGCGCTTGACCGCTGTGACCCGGGGTCGGTGTTCAACATCACCTCGGGCCGGCCGGTGCTCCTGCGCGACGCCATCGAGACGATGGTCCGACTTGCCCGCTGTCCGATAACGGTCGTTACTGCGACCGACAAGCTCCGCCCCCGCGACCTGCCGGTGTTGACCGGAGACCCGTCCCGCTTCCACGCGGCGACCGACTGGGAGACGGAGATTCCCTTCGAGCAGACGCTGGCCGACCTGCTCGATTACTGGCGGCAACAGCCCCCGGACGACGACCGACAGTCGTGAGCTGGACGCCGCCGAAGACCTCCATCGTCATCGTCACGTGGCAGAGCGGCCCGGACATCGTCCCCTGCCTCGACTCCATCCACTCGCGCCACGAGTTCGAGGTCATCGTCATTGACAATGCCTCGACCGATGATACCCGGGAAAGACTCGCCCGCTACCGCCATCTGCAGGTCATCGCAAACAAGCGCAACGTCGGCTATGCCCGGGGCAACAACCAGGGCCTGGCCGTCTGCCGGGGCGAGTACGTCCTGCTCCTGAACCCGGATACGAAACTGGAGCCCGGTGCGCTGGACCGGCTGCTGGACCATCTCGAAGCCAACCCCGAACACACCGCGGTCGCACCGCGACTGCTCAATCTGAACGGCACACTTCAGCACTCGGTGCACGGCCTGCCGACCCCGGCCACGGCCTTCTGGGAGTTGACCGGGCTCTCACTCCTCTTCCCCCGCCACCGAGGCATCGGCCGCATCCGGATGGCCTGGTTCGACTATGACCGACCCGGACCCGCGCCCCAGCCGATGGCATCCTGCCTGCTCTTCCGCCGGCAAGCGCTCACCGCGCTGGGCGGATTCGACGAGCGCTTCCCCATGCTCTATAACGACGTTGACCTGTCGAAACGGATGCTGGACCGGGGAATGGTGACCTGGTACCTGCCCGATGCCCGGGTTGTCCACGCGCGCGGGACCAGCACCGGCAAGATAAAGCCGAGAATGCTCCGCGAGCAGTACCGTTCCCTCATTCGCTACCTTGCCCGGCACGACCGCTCGGGCTGGTTCCGGCTCAAGGCACTGGTACTGGTACCGCTGGCCGGGTTTGTGCTCGCGCTCCGGACTCTGACCTGGCGCCTGCGTCGTCGCTAGCGGCCCGTGCGTCGAACCAGCTCTTCCAACCGCACGGCCAGCCGTTTCGCCTGCTCGCGCCGGTCGAAACGCTCGCGTCCCGAGCCCGAGAAACGCGCCGGTTCGGCCCGCACCTCGGCCAGCGCCTGCCCCAGGCCGGCCTCTTCCCGGGCCCACCGACCGCAACCGGTTGATTCGACCAACCCGCCCGCCTCGGCAGTGTCCGGCCCGAACACGACGACCGGTCGCCGAGCGCCCAGGTACTCGTAGAGCTTGATGCCGACCGGCTGGCCGGGCTTGCCGATGTACAAGAGCGCGTCAGCCCCGAGCATCAGCCGGCAGACATCGCCGTGGTCGAGCGTACCCATCAGCTTGACGAACGGGAAGCGGCCCAGCCTGCGGGCGGTCTCGGCCGGCACCCGGCCGGCCAGGTACAACCGCGCATCCGGCTCCGCTTCGAGCGCACGGACGACCCTGCTCAGTTCCTGTTCGTTCTCCCAGAGATTGCCGACATGGACGACCGCGAAACCGTCGAGTCGCCTCGGCTCGAGTTGAAACTCGGTCGGGTCGAAGCCGTTGTCGAGCACTTCCACGTCCGGGCCGGCCCGCCGCGCGGTGCCCTCGTTCACCGCCAGCGCCAGGTCGGCATGGCGCAGCAACTCCCGACGCAGGCGGACGAGAGCGCTCCGCTGCCAGGGCGGCGGCGGCTGGAACCCGGTCGGCCAGGGGTCACGAAAGTCCAGGACAAGCGGCAGTCGCGACCAGGCCTTGAGCCGATTGCCGATGACCAGTGACGTGAACGGCGGCGCGGTTGCGAATATCGCGGCCGGTTTCTCCCGTTCGATGATCCGCCTGCCTTCTCGCACCGCGAACGGGGTCCAGCCGACCTTGGCATCCGGAAACAGCAGGTAGTTCAGCAGTCGCGGTCCCTTGCCGAGATGGCGGGCGACCGTCGGCCGCTGGCGCGCCCGGGCCGGCCGGAGCCGGTTGAGCAGGCGAGCCGGGTCCGTACTCTCGGTCCGGAAGATACCTGCCTCGACGAGGTCGTCGAGCAGTTTCGGGTCGTAATGGTAGTACGCCGCCGGCTTCGTTGTCAGGATGAGCGGCCGCCAACCGTGCTCGGGCAGGAACTTGCAGAGCTTTGTCACCCGCATCACACCCGACAACCCCAGCGGCGGCGTGTAGTACGCTACCACCAGCAACCGCCGCATCAGACCTCCTGCGCCATTCTCGCCGCGACGCGCCCGGCGACAGCGCCGGCCGACATCTCAACCAGCCTGACCCGCCGCAGGAACTCGCAGGTTCCGGCCATGTCCAGCGCGAGGAGATGGTCCTCGATCTTCAGCTCTTCGGGCAGGAACGGAAAGAAGGCACCCGAGCCGAGGCTGTCCTCCAGCCGGGCAAGGTTGTCGCGCACCACCCTGCGCAAAGAGCCCGCTTCCGGCACCGGAAAGCACGCACGCCCTGCCCCCGCAGAACGGCCGGGCCCCCGGCGGTACGGAAACGCGAGCACCCGGCCGTCGAGGTCACTCGCGTCACCGAGCGCCTCGGCGATGAGGTAGCCGTGCGTCGAGCCGAGCAAATGGACGAAGAAGACCTGCCCCCCGTCTGCGAACCACGGGAACTCGTCAGGCGCAAGTTCCGGGAACAACCTGCTCTTCAGCACCTGCGCCAGGCGGTAGCCGTGCCCGCCCGTGCCGGTGCCCTCGAACACCTTCGCCGCCGCACCGACCGCGGCCGAAGGCCGCACCAGTATCAGCCCTTCCTTCTCGCGGAACTCGACCAGTTCCCAAGTCCGCCCGGCCAGCAGGAACTGACGGAAGACGAAGAAGACCGTGCCCAACTGCCGGCCGGTTGACGCCTCACGCACCTCGAACTTGCCGAAGCTCTTCTGCTGGATGTTGGAGTGTATGCGGCCATAGCGTACCTGCCTCTCGAGCCGGTCTCCAAGCGCGTAAATCCCGGGCCGGGTGGCGACAACTACACCCTGTTCGACAAGATGCCGGAATACCTGCTCGACCGCGGCCGGGTTACCGAGCGGCGCGAGGGCGCGCTGAACCGCGACCGCCGTCGCGCCGATGCGCCGGCGCTGGTAGAGATAGGAAACGACCTGCTGGGGAATCACCGAGAGCGACGGCGTGTAGGGCTTCTCGTGCAGGCGGCCGGTCCGCGCGCAGTCGAACAGCGTCTTGAACAGGAACCGCTCCCAGCTGTCGGCGTGGAACCCGAGCGCGACAAGCCGGCCGTGATTGCGCCGGTTGCCGCGGCCGATACGCTGGAGCAGTGACGAGACGCCGAACGGCGGCCGCACGAGCACTACCGCATCAACGTCACCGATGTCAATGCCGAGTTCGAGAGTCGAGGTACAGCACAGGAGACCCGAGCTCCCGCCGTTCATCGCCGCCTCAACCTCCTCGCGCTCGCGCCGATCAAGACTGCCGTGGTGCACCCGGACCCGGCCCTGGAACGGCGGACGGTCCAGCTGGCTGACCGCGGACTCGGCCCACGAACGGGCGTTGAAGAACACCAGCGCCTTGCGACACCCGCGCGCGGCGAGTTCGGCCACGACCCGGCCCGCCCAGTCACCGTCCAGTGGGAACAGCCTGTCGTCAATCGCCCGCTCGTCCGCGACCTTCACGACGCCGGCCTCCGGGAAGTAACGACCGCCGATTCCCTCGTCGTCCACCGTCGCCGAAAGCGCGCAGTACTGCACGCCCGGCTTGATGAGCCGGAGCCGCTCGAGCAGGACCCGAAGTTGATCTCCGCGCGGCGAGTTGTCGAGCAGGTGCAGTTCATCGAGCACGACCGCACCCAGGTTCACCAGGTCGCGCGGCCTGCGGCAGAGCAGGGAATCCAGCGACTCCGGGGTGGTAATGAGCAGAAACGGCAGTGTGCGTCCCGCGGTCCGTGGATGGTCACCGGTCTTGCGGCCGATTTCCAGCCCGAGCGCAGTTACCGCCTCTTCGAGCCGTCGGTACAGGTCATTGACCAGCGCCCGGGTAGGTGAGACGTACAGGATCGCGGGGCCGGTACGCCGCTCCTCCCTCAGCACTCGTTCCACCAGCGGTGCCGCAACCGCCTCGGTCTTGCCCGAGGCCGCCGGCGATATCAGCACCAGGTTCTCCCCGGCCAGGATTCGCGGCATCGCCAGTTCCTGGATGCGCGTCAGCCGACCGAACCGTGAGAAAAACGGAAACCAGGTCCGCCTCAACTCCTGGCGGACGGTCGGCGGCGCAAGCGTGCTCACCGGCTACGACTGTCGCTCGCAGACCCCGGCGACACGGGAGCAGGGGCGCCATCCTCGTGGGCTTCATGCTCCGGACGGTATCTCGCCGTGTCCAGGCTTTCGACGCAGTACTTGATGAACGTTCTCACCCCGTCGGCCCCGCGCTCGACCGCGCCCCGGAACACCCGCTTCTGGTCCAACTCGCTGATTGTGAAGCCCTCGTAAGCTCGCTGGTAGACCGTCACCAGCGTACTGAACGCCTCTACCAGCGCCCGGTCTTCGAGCGGCGCGAGAACCACCCGGCGGTCAATGCGGTTGGCCAGCTTGAGGTAGCCATACTCGTAGGGCATCGGCGTGGTCGCGAAGACCAGCAGGAGCGACGGGTCGCGGTAGATGTAGGGCACGGGTCGGACCCGGTTGTGGATCATCCGGCTGTTGATCCGACGGAGCTCCGGGTCGTTGCGGGCGGTTCGCACCAGCCCTTCCATGAAGTTCACGCTCTTGGCGAGGTACACGACATCCCAGAGCCGGGTGACCGTCTCGGCCTCGTCGAGCAGAAGCACCAGCCCCATCAGACCGCACCGGCGGGCGATCCAGCTCACCGCCGAGAGAATGTTGCAGTAGAAATCGGCCGCGGTCGAGAAGTCATACAACGCCGGGATGCGCTGGCCGCCGCGCACCCGGTTTCGGCTCGCGGTGTCGGTCGCATACTCCTTGGTGCTCTCGCCCTCGATCCACTGCCAGAACACCTCACTCTCAAGCCGGCCGGCATCGAGCCGCCGCAACTTGGCCAGCACCGGGCCGAAGAAGACATGGTCACCGAGGTCGAGTTCAATCGCCTCCCGGAGCAGGTCGCGGTAGCCGTGCTCGCGACCGTCGCGGAGGTAACGCAGGTTGTTGATGACCTCGCGGTAGACCCGCTTGGGCCGGTGCGGAGTGACCTCGAGCGGGTCGAGCCGGCAAATGGTCGTGCAGAAGCCCTCTTTAAGCGCCCGGTGGTGAATGTACTCGAGCAGGTGAGTCTTGCCGGTGCCATACTCGCCCTCGACCAGGCAGACATCACCCGTCCCTTGTGCGAGCCCGGCCAGGGTCGCTTCGGCCACCCGCACCTCACGCTCGCGGCCGAAGGTGAAAGTCTCGATATCCTGCACCGGCACGATTCCGAGCCGAAACGCCTCGAGCATCCGTCGCGCCTGTATCCTCGTCACCGCGCTGACGCGCGGGCTGACGCCGGCGACAAGCTCCGCAGTCACGGCCCGAACAAGCCGCAATCGGCCGGTCGGCAGCCAAAGCCTGAGCCCGCTTGCAAACCGGCAGAACAACTCGGTGCCGCCCCAGCGCGAGTCCAGCACCTCTCCCTCACCGAAAACCGGGTGGGAGACGATCCGCCGCGGCGCAGAGGCCGGCGGGCCCTCCGGCGCCGCACCCCGGCCGCTAGAACTCTTCACTCTCGACGTCCGCCCGCTCGGTCTGTTCGAGCCGCTGGGACGTCACCCGCAACAGTTTCTCCGCCGCCTTGCGGTCGAACTCAAACCCGGGACTGGCTCGGAGTTGATGCAACGCCTCAACCAAACTGACCACGAAGAGCCGACGGTAGCTGATGTCAAGCATGAACGCGGTTACCGCCACGCCCGCCAGTTGCCTGATTGCCGCGTCGCGCCGCTCGTTTGGCAGTTCGACCTCGTAGGCGGCTTCGAACACCGTGGCCAGCTTCGCCCCGAGCCGGCACAGGAACTCCTCGGGTTCGATGCCGAGGTCGTCGAGATTGATACGGACTCCAACCGGGTTCACGCCACTGAACTGACTGCGCAAGCGCTGTTTCAACGCCTCGTAGACCCCACCCGAACCCTCAAGCAGAAGGTTCTCATCCGGCACCGCGTAGAGAATCATCGCCCCGGGCAAACGCGAGTTGCCGCACTCATCCACCAACTGGCGCAGATTATCGAGTGCCCGGCGCCGGTCGCGCGAGGACGACAGCGACATGCCGCGCTCGGCCTCATCGAACAACAGCACGAGTCCGCTGTAGCCGACAGCGTGAACCCACTGGATGAGCGAGCGCAGCATCCGGAACGCGGTCGCCTTGTCGACCCGCTCCGAGAGACGGTAGCGAAGCCTGGTGTCCCGCTCCACCTCCTCACCCTTCAGCCACTGCACGACTTCGCCGAAGCTGTCGGCATCGTCGGCCACCAGCGCGTCGAACGCGGCTCGAACCGCGTTGGAGAAACTCGAGCTTTCGGTCGGTGACAGTTCGTCGGCGTGGCGCTTCAGGTCGGCGACCCGCTCGGACTCCTTCCGCCTGGCGGCGTACCAGTGCCGGAGCACCGACTCGATGCCCCGCTCGCCGACCGGTACCGGCCGGTCCGGAGGCAGGGGCACACTGATGCCGGCAACGATGGCCCGGTAGACCAGTTCGAGCTTGTCAAACGGGCACTCGGTCGGGCTCAGACTGACATACGACACGCAGTAATTGGAACGGAATGCGAGGTTGCGCACCGAGTAGAGGAAGTGGGTCTTGCCGCCGCCGTAGTTGCCGGTAACGAGCTTGAAGCTGGACAGATTCCAGGTCAGGATGCCCTTGAGGTACTC
>DSBX01000089.1 GCA_011049385.1 Caldifarciminota bacterium
AGGGCGCGGTGGACGCCGGCAACCTGCTCAAGCCGATGCTCGCCCGGGGCGAACTGCGCACCATCGGCGCGACCACGCTCGACGAGTACCGGCAGTACGTCGAGAAGGACAAAGCGCTCGAGCGCCGGTTCCAGCCGGTCTACGTGGACGAGCCGACCGTCGAGGAAACGATCTCGATCCTGCGCGGCCTGAAGGAACGCTACGAGCTGCACCACGGCGTGCGCATCACCGACGCCGCGCTGGTCGCGGCCGCGACCTTCGCCAACCGCTACATTTCGGACCGTTTCATGCCCGACAAGGCCATTGACCTCGTGGACGAAGCCGCGGCCCGGCTCAAGATGGAAATCACCTCGAAGCCGGTCGAGTTGGACGAGGTGGACCGTAAGCTGATGCAGCTCGAGATGGAGGACCTGTCGCTCAAGCGCGACACCGACGCCGCCTCGAAGACCAGGCGCGGCGAAATCCAGAAGGAGATTGCCGACCTCCGCGAAGAGCAGAAGCGGCTGAACGCCCAGTGGGAAGCGGAGCGTGGGGACGTGGAACGTCGCCGCACGCTCAAGACCGAGATTGAACAGGTCGGCCGCGAAGTCGAGGAGGCCAAGCGCCGCTACGACCTGAACCGCGCCGCCGAACTCGAGTACGGCCGCCTGCACGAACTGCGCCGACGGCTGGCGGAACTCGAGGAAAAATCGGGCGGGAGCCGACTCCTGCGCGAGCAGGTGACCGAGGAGGACATCGCCGCGGTCGTTGCGAGCTGGACCGGTATCCCGGTGAAGAACATGCTCGAGAGCGAGCGCGAGAAACTGCTCCGCCTCGAGGAGGAGATTCACCGGCGCGTGGTCGGTCAGGACGAGGCGGTCGCCGCGGTCGCCAATGCGATCCGGCGCGCCCGGGCCGGCATCGGCGACCGCAACCGGCCGGTGGGAACCTTTATCTTCCTTGGTCCGACCGGGGTCGGCAAGACCGAGCTCGCCCGCACCCTGGCCCGGACCCTGTTCGATACCGAGGACGCCATCGTCCGGATTGATATGTCCGAGTACATGGAGCGCCACGCGGTATCCCGGCTGGTCGGCGCGCCGCCCGGTTATGTCGGCTTTGAGGAAGGCGGCCAGCTCACCGAGGCGGTGCGGCGGCGGCCCTATCGGGTCATCCTGCTCGACGAAATCGAGAAGGCGCACCAAGATGTCTTCAATATCCTGCTCCAGATTCTCGACGAGGGCCGGCTGACCGACAGCCACGGCCGCACCGTGGACTTCAAGAACACCGTCGTGATAATGACCTCGAATCTCGGCACCGAGCTGGCCCGGGCCGGCCGCTTCGACCCCGACGAACTCAAGGCCCTGCTCAAGCGCAGTTTCCGGCCCGAGTTCCTGAACCGGGTGGACGAAACGGTGGTGTTCAACCCGCTTTCCCGGGAGGACATCGCCAAGATCGTCGAAATCCAACTCGGTGACCTGACCGCCCGGTTGACAGCGGCAGGGGTAGATGTTACAATTGGGGGCGGGGTAAGAGAAATAATCGCCGAGCGAGGTTTCGACCCGGATTACGGGGCGAGGCCACTGAAGAGAGCGCTACAAAGACAACTCGAGAATCCGCTGGCCCGACTGATACTGGAACGAAAACCCCGGCGGGTGGTCGTGTCGTCTAAAGACGGTGAGATTGACCTGACCGCGCAGGGCTGATTGACAATCTGGAGATTTGTCGGGAGCGGGTATCCCTCCTTCCCAACCCACCAAAAACCCCCTTGTTTCCCCGCTCCCGACGCCAAGTGAGAAGGGTGCGCGCCGGTAGGCGCGCACCCTTCGCTGTCGGTGACAGCCCTGTTGGTCAGGGTATCAGGATTCTGCTCGTGTTCCTGTACTCGGGCCCGTCCAGGTTCAGGATGTAGGTTCCCGCGGCCAGGTTCTCGAGGCTGAACCGGTACCTGCCCGCCGCAAGACTTCCAGAGTAGAGCCGGGCCGCCTGCCTGCCGTCCACCCCGGAAAGTACCGCGTTCCAGTGCCCGGTCTTCGGCAGTGACAGGTCGAGCGTCCGGTTCTTGATTATCGTCGCGCCGGTTGTCCGACCGGCAGGCAGGGCCCCGCGCCCGGGCGACAACACGCCCGGGGCCCAGGTGAACTTGATCGTAACCGCACCGGGCAGGCCTTCCATCGTCGTGCCGACCACGATGACGCGGTTGTCGGCATCCACCGCCACTGCGTTCGCTTCACCCCCGACTTCGCTCTCTCCCGAATACAGCTCTTCGCCGTCCGGGCTGACGGCGGTGAACCCGAGCGTCATCTGCGGGCTCTGGGTCGCGAAGAAGACGTTGCCGTGTCCGTCAACGGCGAGGTTGCGGTAGTTCTCGGGTGTCGTCTGGGTCGGGAAGTCATGGATCCAGACCAACTCTCCCTCCGAGTCACAGCGGACGAGTTTCAGCATCGGGCCTTCGGTGGCACTGAAGTAGAAACCGCCCTCCGGCGCGGGTGCGAGCGCGGCGGGCATCGCGTTCCCGATGACGTCGAGCAACCGGGTCCAGGCGGTATCGCCGCCGGACGTGAAGGCGATGAGCATCTGCTCCATCCCGCCGGAGCCATGCACCAGCGCCGCGGCGAAGACGCGGTCGGCGGCAATCGCACAGCCCGCGGCCTGATTCATCTCGCCGAATCTGTGACTGCGCTGCCAGAGTTGGTCCCCGTTCGCGCCGTACTTCAACAGCACGAGGCTGTCGAAAGGCGTCGGATGCCCGGTGTTGCACCAGACGTAGGCGGCGTTGTCCGGCCCCACCGCCAGGCTTCTCGGCATCAGCCCGGGCTGGCGGCGCATCCAGACGGTATCACCGACGGCGTTCAGCTTGACCAGCATCATCTCCTGCGGGTCGCCCTCGATCATCACGGCCACGAGCAGGTGGCCCGTGCCGTCGGCAACAGCATCAACCACCATCTCGTTGTCCGTGCTTTCGTAACTGCGCACCCACAGGCTGTCGCCGTCACCGTCGTACCTGGCGACGAAGAAGTTCATCTCGCCGGCCTGCAGTTCACCGACCGTGTAGACATCGGTACCGATTACGGCAACGGCCCGGCCCATCAACGGCTCGTCGCCGCCGAGATGGCGGACCCATGCGGTATCATCCTGGGCGCGGGCGGAGAGCCCGACCGCCAGCATAAGGGCGAGAGTGAGGATCAAGTGACGCTGCATCGTACCTCCTGGTTTGTAACTTCGCTTCGACCCATCGTGACCGCCTGCCGACAGGACACGGCTCCCGGACGCCGGCCTCTGCCGATGAGGCAGTATACCGCGAGCCGGGGTGGTGTCAACGACGCCCCGGGCCCGCTCAGTTGCCCGCGGCGTAGCGCCGGGCCGCGGCGTCGAGCGCCTGCTTCGGCGTCCTCGCGCCGTGCAGGGCCGCTTCCAGTTCCTCGACCAGGGCCTTGCGGCCGGCCATCCACTTGAGCCCCCGCGGCTCGAAGACCGCGTGGTCCATCTGGGCGTAGGCCGCCCGCAGGCCGGGCGTCTCCGCCAACCGCTCGGCGATGCGCGGGTCCTCAAGGCAACTGCGCTGGATCGGCACGTACCACGTGCCCAGCGACCACTCGACCTGCTGTTCCGGCGCGATGAACCAGCGGATGAACCGCCAGGCCGCGGCCTGTTCGAGCGGCTTCGCGTCGCGGAACATCCCGATGTTGGTGCCGTAGACGATGGCCGCGGGCCGGGCCCAGGCCGGCAGGGGCGCCATCCCGACCAGAAAGGTCTCGTCCTCGAGAATCGGCGCGCGCCAGGTCGAACTCCCGTTCAGGCAGGCGACGCGGCCGACCAGGAAGTCGTCCATCGGCGCACGGCCAACGTCGGTCTTCATCACCCGGTCTTCGAGCACGAGCCCGGCCTGGAACGCCAGCGCCCGGACCCCGGCCGGGCTGTTGAACTCCGGCGCGCCGTTCTCCCCGGCGAGGAAGCGCCCGCCGAGCTGATACAGCATCGAGCCGAATATCCAGATGTCACTGCCCCCGGCCACGCCCCAGGTCTCGACCGCGCCGCCCGGGCCGCGCCGGGTCAACCGGTTCGCCGCGGCCCGGAACCCCGACCAGGTCGCCGGGAAGGAGTCGAAGCCCACGGCCGCGAACATCGCGGCGTTGTAGTAGAACACCGGCACGCTCTTGTTGAAGGGCAGGGTCACCAACCGGCCCTGCCAGGAGTTGTTCTCGAGCAGGGCCGGGTAGATGTCGGCCAGTTCGCGCTCGTCGAGCCCGTCCGGCCCCCGCACGAAACTGTCGAGGGGAACGAGCCGGTCACCGTCTAGGAACTGGGTCGTCCAGTTCTCATACATCTGGGCGATGCTCGGCGGGTCCTGGGCCGCAACCGCGCCCATCAACTTCTGGGCCAGCGCGTCGTAGCTTCCCATCCCGACCAGTTCGATGCGGACATCCGGGTTCTCGCGCTCGAACCGTTGGACCATCGCCTTCAGCGTGCGCTGGGACTCGCCGCCCATCGCGTGCCAGAAGCGCACCCGGACCCGGTCGTCTGCGCTCCGGCAACCGGCCCACAGCAACAGCGCCGCCAGCAGGCAACGCATCAGATTGGCATGCAGGATCAAAGCCCTCATTCCTCCCCGGTGCAGACCGGGCAGGCGCGCCGCGGCCGCACCGGCCGCCGGTTGCTCCAGACGCCGCAGTCTAGCTCGGCACGGTCACCGAGTTCATAGGGACAGCGGCCGTACATCAGGTGGAACCCCTCGAAAGTCTGGCACCCGTCCGACTGCCGGCCGCAGTCCGGGCAGACGAAGAGCGGAGAGACCCTGGTACCACCGGTCCGGCGGTAACCCCGGAAGGACACCGGCGAGCCGCATTCGATACAGGTCGAACGGTCCAGTCTCCGGTAGTTCAGCCGCTCCGCCATCCCGGCGTGCCCGGCCCGGTGCTCCTCCTCGAACTTGCCGGCCTCGGCCTCGAACTGGGGCAGTTGCAGGTTGAAGGCGTCCGCCGCCTCGTACAGCGCCGGCAGTCGGTCGAGCATCCCCCTGCCGAAGAAAGACTCCTCCGCGGCCCGGGCCACCGGCGGCAGGCGCGCGGCTATCGGCAGTAACACGAAGCCGAGCACCAGTCCCAGCGGAATCCCGACCGCCCCGCCGGCAAGACGGCCCGGCTTCCCTCGGCTCCATTCCGGGCCTTCTCCGTATCGCTTCAGCGCGACCGCGGACACGACCAGCACGACCAGCGCCAGCCCGATGCCGACGATGAACCCGGCCGCGACACTGCCCGAAAGCCGGGCCGCCAGCGTATAGCCGACCAGCGCGGTGACGAGCGCGGCCCCGGACCGCAGGACATCGGCCAGCGCCAGCACCAGCCCGCGCGAATACTCGGCATAGGCGGCGAGCAGGATGACAAGGCCGAGGAACAGGTCAATCACGTTCACGGCTCACTCCTGCGGGCCGCGCTGTTCCCGGTACAGCTCGGCCCGGCCCAGGTAAATCTCGGCCAGTTCGTTGATGTACTCGATTTCCGTCTCGCTCAACTCGCGCTTCACCTTCGCCGGCACGCCCGCGACCAGGGTCCCGGGCGGCACCTCGAAGCCCTCCCGGACGACCGAGCCGGACGCGACAATCGCGTGACTGCCGACCCGGGCCCGGTTCTGGACGATCGCGCCCATCCCGATGACGCACTCATCCCCGATGTGGCAACCGTGCAGAATCGCCCGGTGCCCGACGGTGACCCGGCTACCGACTTCGGTCGGCGTGTCCGCGTCGGCGTGGACGACGGTCAGGTCCTGGATGTTGGTCTCGGCGCCGATGATGAGCCGGTCCACGTCCCCGCGCAGGACCGACCCGAACCAGACGCTGGCCCGGTCCCCGAGCACGACCCGGCCCACGACCGTCGCGTTCGGCGCGACAAAGACGTCCCGGCCCAGCCGGGGAAGGTACTTCTGGAACTCCAACAGCATCGGCCGCTACTCCGCCTCGGGCCGGGTGAAACGCACCAGCGCGACGTCCCGGCCCCGGTCCCTGTCCCCCACCGTCCCGAGCGCGAAGACATCGTCCGCCACGACCAGGTCCGCGCCGGCCACGTCCGCCCCGGTGCGCCAGCTCCGCTCCCAGACCGAAGTCGCCTGCGGCCGGTAGTGAAAGGCGAGCAACGACCGCTCCGTCTCGGCCACCAGCGAGCCGCAAAGGAACACATCACCCTTCGGCGTCACCGCGATGCCGTGCCCCTCGGCGGTGGCCCGCTCGCCGTAGGCCGCGCGCCGGATAAGTTCGCCGTCCGGGTGATATTCGAGAATCACACAGCGCGGCCCCTCCGGGGTCAGCGCGGTCCCGGTTGCGAGCAGGTGGCCGTACGGGTCGGTCGTCACCCGGCCCGGCCGGTCCTCGCCGCCGCCGTCGTAGACCCGGGTCCAGAGCGTATCGCCCTTCGGGTTGAACTTGGCGAGCAGGATATCCGGATTCTCGGCGGTGCCGGCGATCCCGGACAGCACGATGTCGCCCTTCGGATCGAGCGCCAGCCGCTCGCCCGCGGCCAGGTCGCCCAGCCGCCAGTTGCGGGTCCAGGCGGTACTGCCGTCCGGTTCGAGCGCGACCAGCAGAAGTTCCCGCCGGTCTTTGGCCCGGGTCCAGCCGGTCACATAGACCCGGTCCGGCCCGAGCGCGATACCGCGGCCGGCCGCCGCTTCGCCGACCGCCAGCGCTCTCTGCCAGGCGATTATCCCGTCCCGGCGGTAGTGGACCACGACACACATCTCCCGGCCGTCAATCCGGCTGGTCCCGGTCGCGTAGATGCCGCCCGCGCTGTCGAGCGCGATGTCGCCGGCGACGCTGAACTCGCCCTGCCGGTACTGCCTGCGCCAGAGCTCGCGGCCGTCGGTCGCGAACCTGGCGACCTGCCAGGCCGCCCGCTCGCCGGTGAAGCTCGTCGCCAGCAGGACCAGTTCGGACCCGTTGCCGTCCAGCGCGGCCGCAACGTCGTCGCCGCCGAGATCCAGCACCCGGGTCCAGGCCACCTGCCCGGACCCGCAACCGGCGAACAGTAACATCAGGCTGAGGACGCAGGCGGCGGCGCCCGCCGCCCGTACAAGATATGAAGTGCGCATGGAAAGATTCTCTGCCCTTGCTCCGCCCTGTCAAATCCGGTTCGACCGGTCGGGCGGTTGACCGTCCCGGCCCCGACGATATACTCTGCCGCGATGAAACCGGCGGTTTTCGGCTTTTCCGGCCTGCGCGGACGCGTCGGTCTCGACCTGACCCCCGAGCTCATCACCGGTGTGACCCGGGCCTTCGGCTTTCACCTCGGTGCAGGCCGGGTCGCGGTCGGCCGCGACACCCGGGTATCCGGCCCGTCGCTGGCCGCGGCCGCGGCCGCCGGGCTGACCTCGGCCGGCTGTGACGTCGTTGACGCGGGCGTCTGCCCGACCCCGACCCTGCTCCATTACACCCGCACCGCCGGCCTGCGCGGCGGCATCGTCGTCACCGCCAGCCACAACCCCGAAGAATGGAACGGCCTCAAGTTCTGCGGCCCGGACGGCCGGTTCCTGTCCCCGGACGAGCTTGCCCGGTTCCGGCCCCTCGCCCTCGACCCGCCCGGCCCGGTCGGCTGGGACCGCAGTGGTTCGCTGACCGCGGCCGACGCGGTCGCCGGCCACGTCGCCGCCATCGCCGGGGAGGAACTCTTCCGCGCCGCCGGCCGCGGCTCCCTGCGCATCGGCATGGACGCGGTCAACGGTGCGGCCGCCGAGGCCGGACCCGCGCTCGCGCGCGCCCTCGGGCTCGAACCGGTCCTGCTCAACTGCGCGACCGACGCGGAATCACTGCGCCGGGGCTTTCCCCGGCCGCCCGAGCCGACCCCGGGCCACCTGGCCGACCTCGCCGTGCTGGTCCGGCGCGAGCGGCTCGACTTCGGCATCGGCTTCGACCCGGACGGCGACCGCGCCGGGCTGGTGGACGAAACCGGCACGCCCCTGCCCGAAGAATGGACGCTCTGCCTCGCCTGCCGCTTCGTCCTCGCCCGGTTCCCGGGCCCGGTCGTCACCAACCTCTCGACCACCCGGGCGGTCGAGGACGTCGCCGCCGAGTTCGGGGTCCCGGTCTTCCGCACCCCGGTCGGCGAAGTGCAGGTATCGGCCGGAATGGAACGGCACGGCGCGGCCATCGGCGGCGAAGGCAACGGCGGCGTCATCCTGCCCCGGGTCAACTTCACCCGCGACGGCCTCGTCGCGCTCGCCTGCATCGCCGGGCTCATCCGCACCTCGGGCCGCCCCCTCTCGCAACTCGCCGCCGGGCTCGGCGACTGGCGGATGGTCAAGACAAAGCTGGACCTGGACGCGGACCGGTTCGTCCGCCGGGCCGGTGCGCTTCGGACGCTCTTCCCGGGCGCGAAGCTCGACGAATCGGACGGCCTCCGGCTCGAAGGCGAAGACTTCTGGCTCCACGCCCGGCCCTCCAACACCGAACCCCTGGTCCGGGTCATCGCCGAAGCCCGGGACCGGGCCCCGGACCCGGAAATCGAACGGGCGCGCCGGGCCCTGACCGGAAAGGAGCAATAGCGTATGTGCGGTATCGTCGGTTACGTCGGACGGCGCAGTATCACCAACGTCGTGATGGTCGGGCTGGAACGGCTCGAATACCGCGGCTACGACTCCTGCGGCATCGCGGTCGTGGACGGCGGGCTTCGCATCCGCAAGACCGCGGGCCGGCTCCAGAAGCTCAAGGATATCCTCGCCCGCGAGCCGCTTGAAGGCAACGTCGGCATCGGCCACACCCGCTGGGCCACCCACGGCCAGGTCACCGACGAAAACGCCCACCCCTTCACCGACACGAACCGGGCTATCGCCCTCGTCCACAACGGCATCATCGAAAACTACCGCGAACTGCGCGCGCGGCTCAAGAAACAGGGCTGTCGCTTCGTCTCCGACACCGACACCGAGGTCATCGTCCACCTCATCGCCTCACACCTCAAGCGCGACCTGGGCGCCGCCATCCGCCGCGCGGTCCGCGAACTGCGCGGCGCCTTCTCGCTCGCGGTCGTCTCCGCCGCACACCCGGACCGGGTCTGGGCGGTCAAGATGGGCTCGCCGCTCGTCATCGGCCGCGGCCGGGGCGAATTCGTCCTTGCCTCCGACGCGCCCGCGCTGGTCGGCATCGCCCGCCGGATGCTCGCGCTCCAGGACGGCGACATCGCGGTCCTCACCCGCGAAGAACTGACCATCACCGACTTCGACAACCGGCCGGTCGAACGGCCCTTCGTCAAGCTCGAACTCAAGGCCCGGGCCATCTCCAAGGGGCGCTACCCCCACTTCATGCGCAAGGAGATATTCGAACAGCCCCGGGTCATCGCCGGCAACATCGCGCGCCGGCTCGGCCCGGAGGACGGCGGAAAGCCGGCCCGGCCCCGCTCCTCGGTCAACGTCACCCTCGACCCCGAGTTCCTCCTCTACCCCGACGACATCGAACAGCTCGAACGCATCGTCATCCAGGCCTGCGGCACCTCCTGGCACGCCGGGCTCGTCGGCCGCTACTGGTTCGAGAAACTCTGCCGCATCCCGACCGCGGTCGAAATCAGCTCCGAGCTCCGCACCGCCGACTACCTCTACGACGGCAACACGATGATGCTTCCGGTCAGCCAGTCCGGCGAGACCGCCGACACCCTCGCCGCCCTGTGCGAAGCCTGCGGCCGCGACGTCAAATCGCTGGCGGTGCTCAACGTCCGCCGCAGTTCAATAGACCGCGAGGCCGACTCAACGGTGTACATCCACGCCGGCCCGGAAATCGGCGTCGCCTCGACCAAAGCCTACACCGCCCAGCTCTTCAACCTCCTCGCCATCGCGCTCTACTTCGCCCGCATCCGGGGCACGATGCCGGACTCAAGCTGGCGCGAAATCACCGGCCACATCCGCGAACTGCCGAAGCTGATGAAGCGCGCGCTCGCGCTCGACCGCCGGATACTCGAGACCGCCCGGGGCCTCGCCGGCGCCCACGACTTCCTCTTCCTCGGCCGGGGCATCAACTACCCGACCGCGCTCGAAGGCGCGCTCAAGCTCAAGGAAATCGCCTACGTCCACGCCACCGGCTACCCGGCGGGCGAGATGAAGCACGGCCCGATCTCGCTCGTGGACGAAAACGTCCCGGTCATCTGCATCGCCCCGCGCGACTCGGTCTACGAAAAGATGATCTCCAACATGGCCGAAGCCCGCGCCCGCAAGGGCCGCATCATCGCGGTCGGCACCCGGGGCGACCGCAACCTCGCCGAACTCGCCGAGACGGTACTCTACGTCCCCGAAACCCCGGAATACCTCTCCCCGCTCCTCACCGTCCTGCCGCTCCAGCTCCTCGCCTACCACATCGCGGTCCTGCGCGGCTGTGACGTGGACAAGCCCCGCAACCTCGCCAAGTCGGTGACGGTCGAATAGATGAAGACCCTCGTCACCGGCGGCGCGGGCTACATCGGCAGTGTCACGACCCGGCTCCTGCTCGAAGCCGGCCACGAAGTCACCGTCTACGACAGCCTCGCCCAGGGCCACCGCGCCGCGGTCTCGGACGGCGCCCGGCTCATCGTCGCCGACCTCGGCGACGCCGACCGGCTCGACCGGGCCTTCCGCGCAGGCCGCTTCGAAGCGGTGCTCCACTTCGCCGGGCTCATCCGCGTGCCCGAATCGGTCGAAGACCCGGCCCGCTACTTCGACCACAACGTCGCCCGCGGCATCAACCTCCTCAACGCCTGCGCCCGGCACGACGTCGGCCGGTTCGTCTTCTCCTCGACCGCGGCGGTCTACGGCGCGCCGGACAAGGTCCCGATAACCGAAGACGCGCCGCTCCTCCCCGCCAGCCCCTACGGCGACACCAAGCGCGTCTTCGAAGAACTCCTCCTCTCCTACGAACGCGCCTGCGGCCTCCGCACCGCCCGGCTCCGCTACTTCAACGTCTGCGGCGCCCACGCCGGGCTCGGCGAAGACCACCGGCCCGAAAGCCACCTCATCCCGCTCATCCTCTTCGCCGCGCTCGGCCGCGAGCGCGAATTCCACATCTTCGGCGACGACTACGACACCCGCGACGGCACCTGCGTCCGCGACTACCTCCACGTCGCCGACCTCGGCCGGGCCCACCTCCTCGCCCTCGACGCGCTCGACCGGGGCGGTCTCCTCTACAACCTCGGCTCCGGCGCGGGCTACACCGTCCGCGAAGTCTTCGCCGCGGCCGAAGAAGTCCTCGGCCGCAAGCTCCCCTGCAAAGTCTCGCCCCGCCGGCCCGGCGACCCGCCCGCGCTCATCGCCTCATCCGCAAGAATCGAGCGCGAGCTCGGCTGGCGACGGGAAAAAGACGACATCAAACAGATGATCGCCGACGCCTGGGAATTCCACCGCGCCCACCCGACCGGCTACCCGGACTGACCCCCGGCCCCGGCCCG
>DSBX01000078.1 GCA_011049385.1 Caldifarciminota bacterium
ATTGCGAACCGGGCCCGACTGCGGTTGATGTCCGGGCCGAGCACGCGAACGCCCATCCGCCGGGCCTCGTTGACGATTACCGCCAGCTTCTTCGAGTCACCGATTTCGCTGGCCAGCGTCGCGGCGATGAACTCGACCGGGTGATTCGCCTTGAGGCAGGCGGTGACGTAGGACAGGCAGGCGTAGCCCGCGGCGTGGGACTTATTGAAGCCGTAGCCGGCGAACTTCGCCAGCAGGTTGAAGATGCGCTCGGCCTGCTCCCGGGGGATGCCGTTGGTCCGGGCACAGCCCTCGATGAAGGAGCCGGCCAGCGCCCGCATCTGCTCCGGCTTCTTCTTGCCCATCGCCCGGCGCAGGAGGTCGGCACTGCCCAGCGAGTAGCCGGCCAGCGCCTGCGCCGCCTGCATCACCTGCTCCTGATAAATCATGATGCCGAAGGTCTCGCGGCAGATTCCCTCGAGCAGGGGATGCTCGTACTCGATCGGCTCCCGGCCCTCCTTGCGGGCGAGGTAGGTCGGAATCAGGTCCATCGGCCCGGGCCGGTAGAGCGCGATGAGCGCGGTGATGTGTTCCAGCCGCTCGGGCCGCATCCGGCGGCAGAGGTCGCGCATACCCGCGCTTTCCAACTGGAAGACGCAGACCGTCTCGCCGCGCCGGATCAGCTCGTAGGCGGCCTCGTCGTCATAACATTCCGGCACCGTCTCGAAACTGCCGCCCCCCTCCCGGATGAACCGCGCCGCCTCCTCGATGAGCGTCAGCGTCCGCAGGCCGAGCACATCCATCTTGAGCAGGCCGACATCGTCAAGCGAGTACATATCGAACTGGGTGCAGACGCCGCCCTCCGGCGTGCGGTAAAGCGGCACGACCTCGATCAGCGGCCGGGGCGCAATCACCACCGCCGAGGCGTGGACCGAAGGGTGTCGGTTCAGGCCCTCGAGCCGCCGGGCGACGCTCATCAGCTCCTCATAGACCGGGTTCCGGCGCACCGCCTGGCGGAGCTCGCTCGAAGTCGCAAGCGCGGTATCGAGCTTCATCCCCTGGGGAATCAGCTTCGCCAGCCGGTCCACCTCGACAATCGGCACGTCCATCACCCGGCCCACATCGCGCACCACCGCCCGGGACTGCATCGTCCCGAAAGAGATTATCTGCGCAACCGAATCCGCGCCATAGCGCGTGCGGATGTAATCCACCACCTCCTGCCGCCGGTCGTCGGCGAAATCCACGTCCACGTCGGGCAGGGTCACCCGCTCATTGTTCAGAAAACGCTCGAAGAGCAGGCCGTAGCGCAACGGGTCAATATCGGTGATGCCCAGGCAGTAGAGCACGAGCGAGCCCGCGGCCGAGCCCCGTCCCGGCCCGACCGGGATGCCCTGCGAGCGGGCAAAGTCCACGATATCCTTGACGACGAGGAAATAGCCGGGAAAGCCCATCTCCCGGATCGTCGCCAGCTCACGGGCCAGCCGCTCCTCGTGCGCCCCCCCCTCCTCCCCCGGGTAGCGCCGGCGCAGGCCCTCCCGGGCCAGGTGCTCCAGGTAAACGCCGGTGTCGGTAAAACCCTCGGGCGGGTCGAAACGCGGCAACTGAAACTGCACCCGGTCGAAATCCAGCGCGAGCTCGCACCGCTCCGCCACCTCGCGGGTCGCCCGCACCGCTTCGGGCAGATCGTGGAATACCTGCGCCATCTCCGCCGGCGAACGGAAATAAAGCTGGTTCGAACTCATCCGCAGGCGGCCCTCATCGTTCAGCTTCTTCCCGGTCTGGATGCAGAACAGCACATCGTGGGCGAGCGCGTCATCCTGCTCCAGATAATGGCAATCATTCGTCGCGACGACCGGGATGCCCATCGTCGCCGACAGCTCCAGGATGCCGGGGATGATGCGGTCCTGCTCCTCGAAACCGTTGCGCATCACCTCCAGGTAAAAATTCTCCGGGCCCAGAATATCCTGGTAGCGGGCGGCCGCGGCCATCGCCTGCTCCCTCTCGCCCCGGCGCAGATGGAAATTCACCTCGCCCTTCAAACAGCCCGACATCGCCAGCAGGCCGGCCGAATGCTCGGCCAGCAGTTCCTTATCAATCCGCGGCTTAAAATAAAACCCCTCCAGCCAGGCCAGCGAGACCAGCTTCATCAGATTGTGAAAGCCGGTCTCATCCCGGCAGAGCAACGTCAGGTGCCAGCTCGACTCCGGCACATCCAGCACCCGTCGCTCGCGCCGGTCGCCGGGCGCGATGTAACACTCGCAACCCACGACCGGCCTCAGCCCGGCCGCCCGCACCCGCTTATAGAACTGCACCGCGCCGAACAGATTCCCGTGGTCGGTAATCGCCAGCGCCGGCATCCCGAACGCCACCGCCCGCGCCACCATCTCATCAATCTTCAGCGCCCCATCCAGCAAACTGAACTGCGTATGACTATGCAGATGCACAAAATCCGCGACCGGAGGCTTCGGAATCACGCGGAGAATATAGGCCAGAACAAGCAGGGAGGCAAGGACTGACCGGCACCCGCGCACGCCCCACACCGGGCAGGGAAAACCCGGTGACCACCCGACAACCGGGTCACCCGGTCACGTTTCTCAGGGCTTGTACTCGAACTCGAGGTGCAGGCGGAGCCGCTCGCCGGTGAACTCCGAAGGCAGGGGGGGCAGTTTGCCGGTCACGAGCAGTGCCCGGGTACAGGAAGCATCATAGGCCGCGTCGCCCGAGCTCTTCTCAAGCTTGACCTCGCCAATCGTGCCGTCGCGCTCGACGACGAAGAATACCGTCGCCAGTATCGCCCGGTTCTGTCCGGCGTAGGGATTGAGCCAGTTCTCGGATATCCGCGCCAGGATGACGTTCAGGTAGTACGAATAGCCCAGCGCCTGCGCGCCCTCGATGCGCGCGCCCAGCCCCTGCCGCCGTACCGTCTCCCGGCTGGGACGAGGCTTGGACGGCTCCGGCTTCGGCTTTGCTTCCGGCTTCGTCTCCGTCCGCGGCTCGGGCTTCGCTTCCGGCTTCGGCTCCGGCTCGACCACCCGGGTCTGCTCCGGCCTCGTCTCCGTCCGCGACTCGGGCGTACCACCGCTGACCAACGTCACCTGGTAGACCTGAGGCCGGGTTCGCGGCCGCGCACCGATGGCCGAGATGATGCCCAGCGCCGCCAGCAGGACGACGTGGATGACGGTCGAGAAGACCAGCTCGCGCTTCATCGTCGCGTTCCCGGAAGACACTCTCGCCCGCGTCCGGCCATTCCCGGCTCCGGGCCGGCTACCGCTCCGGCAGGGCGACGAGGCCGATGTTGGTGATACCCTGCTCGCGCACCCGGCCGATGATGAACATCACCAGGCCGTAGTCCACCGTCTTGTCGGCGCGCAGGTAGACCCGGTCGTATTCCCGCTGGCCGAGTTGGTCGGTCAGCGCCTGCGGGAAGCCGGCGCGGGTCGTGCGCCGCCGGTCCACGTAGATCGTGCCGTCGGTCTGGATGCTGATTTCAAGACCGGTCTTGTGCTGGGGCTCGAGCGTCGAGGCGCGGGGCAGGTCGAGTTCGACACCCTGGCGCCGGGCGATCGCCGAACTGACCCCGGCGATGAGGAAGATTATCATCAGCGAGAAGCTGACGTCGGCGAGCGAGGTCATGTTCATCTCGGCGAGGTAGCCGAGCCGGCGCCGCCGCACCCCTAGACCTCCCCGTTGTTCGCGCGGTTCTTGATGTGGCCGGTCAGCGTCTCGCGCCGGAAGATACCGGTCAGCTCGGAAATGAACCGGGTCATTTCGGATTCGAGGTCCCGGACCCGGGAAGTCAGGCTGTTGTAGAAGATTGCCGCCGGGATGGCGACGAGCAGGCCGACGACGGTGGTTATCAGCGCATCCGAAATACCGGGCGCGATGACCTGGAGCGTGACGAACTCCTGCCCGCGCAGGGACAGGAATGAGCGCAGGACGCCTTGGACCGTCCCGAGCAGGCCGAGAAACGGCGCGACGCTGGCGGTGACCGCCAGGAACGCCATCCGGCTTTCGAGCCGGTCAAGCTCGCGCGAAGAGGCGCGCTCCATCGCGCCGGCGATGTTGGGGATGAGTTGTTGCAGGATGCCGGCCCGCTCCGGCTGGCCGGCGAGGTGTTCATCCAGGCTCTTCCATTCCTCGACCCCGGCCAGGAGCATCGCCGACAGCGGCGAGGCGGTGAGGTTGCGGGCCATCGTCACGTAGTCGGACAGCCGCGCCCGGTGCCGGAAAAGACTCTGGAACTCGCGCGTCTCGCGCCGAGCCCGGCGCAGGCTCCGCGACTTGCCGATTATCACCGCCCAGCTCACGACCGAGGCAAAGAGCAGGATGAGCATGATGACCTGCGCAAAGGGACCCGCGCGCAGGAAGGGGTCAAGAAAGCCGCTGCCGGCGGCCGGAACCGCTTCAACCATATTGCTCGATTACCGGTTTAGACGTTCCTGGGCGAGTTTCGCTTCGGTCGTACCCGGGTATTTCTCCACCACCGCCTCGAACTGCCGCCGGGCCGCGTCCTCGCGGTTCTGGGCCAGGTAGACCAGCCCCAGCTTGTAGGTCGCCGCCGGTACCTTGCTGCCGTTAGGGTAGCGGATGAGCACCTTCCTGAACTCCTCCTCGGACCGGTTCAGCTCACCCTGCGCGTAATAGCACTCGCCGATCCAGTACTGAGCGTTGTCGGCCATATCCGAGTCCGGAAACATCTGGATGTACTGCTCGAAGCCCGCGATGGCGACCTTGTACATACCCCGGGTGAAGTCGAGGTAGGCGGTGTTGTAGAGTTGGTCCGGGTCAACCCCGGTGCCGCGCTCGAAGACAACCGGTGTCGAATCCGGCACGACTGCGCTATCCGGCCCCGCCGCCGTATCCGGCACCGTCACCTCCTGCCAGACCCCGAGCCTGCGGCCGATGCGCGCCATCCGCTCATTCAGGTCCACCAGCCGGGCGTCAACCGTCGCCTGCTCGTTCTGGATTCGCTCGATCTCGGCCAGCATCTGGGCCTGGCGCCGGCGCGACTCCTCGCCCTGCTGTTGCTGGACGCGTTCGAGCCGGGCGTTGCGTGCGGCCAGCGAGTCGAGCACGACGCCCTGCCGGACGAACTCGCTGTGCCAGCCGCAACCCGGGAAGACCGCAACCGCCAGCAGGCCGACCGCGGCGAGCCCGAAGCCCGCCCGGCACAGTCTGCCGGCGATTGCAGTCAAACTATCGTCGCCGGTGCGCTACTTCGTCGCCTGGACTTTGAACTCGGCGCGCCGGTTCAGCTCGTACCGGTTCGCGTCGTTGGTCACCAACTGCTCCTCGCCGTAACTGATGGTCGAGAGTTGGCCCTCCGACACGCCGAGGCGAACCAGAAACGTCTTCACCGACTCGGCCCGGCGCATACCCAGCGCCATGTTGTAGGCGGCGGTGCCGATCGGACAGCAATGGCCCTCGATGACAATCGTCGGTCTCGTGCCCTGCTCCGCGGCGCTCTTGACCAGGCGAGCATGGCCCTCCAGCGTCGCCGCGTCGCCGGTACGGATATCGGACCGGTCGAACTCGAAGTAGACGGTCCCCAGTTCGAGCTTGATCGGCTCGGGCTCAGGCTCGGGCTCAGGCTCGGGCTCGACGTACGGCTCGGGCTCGACGATGACCTGGCGCTTCGGACAGCCGACCATCGTCACCAGCAACCCGACCCCGACCAGCACGGTCAGCAGTCTGATGGCTTTTTTCATTTGTACTTCCTCCCTGGCTGTATCTTCTGGTCAGCCGGTAGTGTTTGCTCTTGCTACTGGACCTTGAACTCGACCCGGCGGTTCAACTCGAACTCGTCCGGGTCACTCGTCGCGAGTTTCTCCTTGCCGAAACTGACGGTCGAGAACCGGGCCGCGGGCACGCCCAGCTTGACCAGGAATGCCTTCGCCGCCTCGGCCCGGCGCATGCCCAGCGCCATATTATAGGCCGCGGTGCCCATCGGGTCGCAGTGACCCTCGACCGAGACCATCGGCTCCTGGCCGACCGCCGCGGCTTCGTTGAGCTGGCGGGCGTTCTCCTCCAGTTTCCGGGCGTCGCCGGGACGGATTACCGACATGTCGAAATCGAAGTAGATTGTCGCGAGCTGGAGCCCGGAACCGGCGCCCGGGTCCCCGATGTCGCCGATAATCTCCGGCATCGTCTCGGGCAGGGGCGGCGGCGGAATCGGCTCTTCCGGCCGGACGCACTTGCGACAGCCGACCGCGGTAAGCACCAACCCGACCCCGACGATGAGCGCGAGCGACCTTGCGACGTTCTTCATCTGCCTGTCCTCCTTGAGTTCAGAGACACTCCGTGTCCGCCACTTGCATGACGTGACCTGCGGCCGTGCATGCGCGGTCAGCGGCCATAAACGAAAGGTTCTTCAACGTGTGTAATCTAGCCGCTAACCCCCTGAGTGTCAAGCGCGAAGTTCGACGCCCGCCCGACCCGGTTGGCTTCTTCGTGGTTGTGCGGCGGGTGCGGGTTGACCGGGAGTCCGTGTCGGCTAGCATCTAGCCCGTTATGGGACGTCTGAAGCGCGAACGTCTGGATGGGCTGGCCGAGTTCGGCGCGCGGTTGCGCGAACTGCGCGAGGCGGCCGGTCTGTCCCAGATGAAGGTGTCCGAGTTGATGGGCTTTAATCCGACCCACGGCTATAAGTACATCCTGAAGCTGGAGAAGGGCTCGGTGCCGAACCCGACCCTGCGCACCATCATCAGCTTTCTTGAGGTCTGCGGCCGGGACTGGACAGATGTCGCCGACGCCCTGCCCCACGCCGGAAGGCGGAAGGCTGAGCCGGGGAAGCCGCCGGCCAGGCCGGTCGAAGTCCCGGCGCCGCCTGCCCGCGCCCAGGCAGGCGGGCCTGCCCGCCGCGACCCGCGGCCACTCCGGGTCCGCCTCCGGGCCGAGCGTATCGCCGGGCGCGAACGCCGGGCCGCGGAGCTGTGGCAGGCGGTGACGCGAACCGAGGCCGCGGTCACCCGGCTCTTCCGCTCCGGCTCTTTCGTGAAGCCGGGCACCCGGACCGCGAAGCTGGAGCGGAGCTACGCAGGCTTCATCCGGCCCTGCTGTGCCACGCTCCAGGCCTATGCCCGGGCCCGGCCCCGGATGGTGGAGAACGAGGTTTCGAAGCTGGTCGAGCCGGCGGTCGAGTCCGGCCTCGACCGGACGTTGCTTGAGGAAATCGTCCGCCTCTGCCGGGAGCATCTGAGCGGGGACGGATGAGCGTGCCGAGCCTGGCGCTCGCGCTCTTGCTCGTCGCCGCCCCAGGCGGATTCTCGGTTCGCTACCGGCTCGACTGCGCCCTTGAGGAGCCGCACACCGTCACCGGCCGCCAGTCCGTCTTCATCCGCAATGAGACCGGCCTGCCCCTGCCCGAACTGCGCTTCCAGCTTCATCCCCGTGCGTTCCGCAACCGGCACACACCCCTGGCCCGCGACCTCGCCGCGCTCAAGAGCTTTGATCTGGCCTGGGCCGACGAGTCCGAGCTCGGCGACCTCACCATCACCCGGCTCGAAGTTGACGGCCTCGCCCCGGCCGAGACCCTGTTCGATGAGAGCGGGCTCTGTGTCCGCCTGCGCGTGCCGTTCCGGGACGGCGATTCCCTGCTGGTCGAGTTCGAGTTTGTGACCCGCCTGCCGCGTTTCTTCGTCGCCGGCATCGGCCGCCGGGGCCGGTTCTACCTGCTGAACCACTGGCACCCCCAGCTCGCGGCCTGGCGCGGAGACTGGCACGCCGACGGCGTGCAACCGGCCGGCTTCGCGCCGGCCCAGGTCGCAGACTACGACGTCACCATCACCCTGCCCGCCGACCTCGCCGTCGCCGCTACCGGCCGGGTACTTGAGGATGGCGCGGGCTCCGGCTTTCGCCGCCACCGTTTCCGCGCCGACCGGGTCGCCGGTTTCGCGCTCGTCGCCGCGCCCGACCTGGTCACCTCCCACGCCGCCGGGGCCGGCTCGTCCTCACCCGGTCACCCGGTCACCCGGTCACCCGGTCACGTTCCTCTGGACATCACCGTCCACGTCCGCGACCGCAACCGGGCTCTCTGGCACGGGCTGGAGCGCCGGGCCGCGGACATCGTCGAGGCTTTCCGGGGCTGGTACGGCCCGCCGCCGGTCGAGCAGATCGCGGTCGTGGACGCGGTCGGCATCATCCCGGCCGACGTGACCGCGCCCGGGCTGGTGCTCCTCAGCCAGGCGCCGGTTCCTTTCACCCGCCTCGCCGAACGGTCGCTCGCCCGGGGGCTGGCGCACCAGTGGTTCGCAGGAGCGGGCGCGCCCGACCCGCCCGGCTCGTCCTGGCTGGTCAGCGGCGCGGCGGTGTTCAGCCAGGTCCGCTACCTTGAGAGCCGCTACGGCCCTTCCAACCTGCTCGACCTGCCCTGGCCCGGCCCCCTCGCCGGGCTCGGCGACGAGTGGTACAACCGCCTGCTCTACTACCTGGCCGCCTCCAACGACGCGCTCGGCTCGCTGGCCGAGCCCCGGTTCGACTACACGACCAACCCGCTCAGCTACGCCGACTCGCGCCCGGCCCAGGCCGGCGGCTTCTTCCTGATGCTTGAGCGCCGCATCGGGCCGGAGACGTTCAACCGGGCGCTCCGCGCCTGGCTGGGCCGGGCCGACCGCCGCACCGCGCCCGACACCGCGTTCATTGCCGCCTGCTCGGAAGCGGCCGGTGAGGACCACACCTCTCTCTTTGACCGCTGGCTCCCGGCGACCGGGCCCTGCGACTACGCGCTGGTCGGAGTCAGGAGCGACGGCGCTGAGCACCGGGCCGATATCCGCCGCGTCGGCGCCATCACGATGCCGGTCGAACTCGAGTTCACCTTCAGCGACGGCGCGCGCCTGCGCCGGGAGTGGACGCTGGCCGCCGGTGAAGGCACGGTCGAGGTCATCCACCCGGCCCGGCTCCGCTCGGTCACGCTCGACCCGGACCGGAAGCTGTTCGAGCTCGACCGCTGGAACAACCGCCGGCCCCGCCGCGTCACCGTCCACCCGCTCTTCGCCCTGCCCGACTTCGACGCCTACCAGCTCTTCTACGGCCCTTACGCCTGGTATGACGACTACCACGGCTTCCAGCTCGGCGGCTGGGTGCAGGGCCGGCAGTTCTTCGAGGCCGGGCCCCTGCGCGGCCGCCACTCCTGGACCGCGAGCCTCGCCCGCACTTCCCGGCGCGCGGACTGGCAGCCCAGCGTCAGCTACGGCACGCCCCTGCCCTTCCTGAACGAGAACCTGCGCTTCTTCGGCGCGGCCCGCTACTCGCCCCGCACCGCGACCGTCGAGGCCATTCTCGAACAGGGATTGAGCCCGGTCCTGCGCCGGGACGGCGCGACCGTCCAGCTCTCCTGGCTGTTGAACGACCTGCGCGACCCGGTCGCCCGCGACCCGCGCGCCTGGCAGGTCGCCCGCACCTCGGAACTCAAGCTCCGGTTCCTGCACACCGCCGAGACGCGCCGGCTCAAGCGCTCCGGCTCGGTGCGCGCCGGCCTCGGCGTCCGCGCGCTGGGCGGCGGCTACGATTTCGGCCGGGCCGGCCTCGAACAGCACGCCGCCTTCCGCTTCAGCCGCAACCGGTCGGTCGGCGTCCGGCTCTTCGCCGGCGGCATCGTCGGCTCGGTCCCGCTCCAGGAGCGCATCTACCTCTCCGGCGGCCTCACCGCCACACCCGAGGAGCCGGCGAGCTGGGCCTACCAGGGCCCGGCCTCGGGCCAGGAGCACTGGCATTACACCGCGGACGTCAACTGCCGGGGCTGGGCCGGCGAATACCTGGCCGGCCGCTGGGGCTGGGGCGCGAACTTCCACTTGAACCTCATCCCGGTCGTCCAGCCCTTCTTCGACATCGGCAACGTCGCCGATGACCCGCTCGCCCCGGCGCTCGCCCGGCCCCGGATGAACGCCGGGGTCCGGCTCAAGCTCTCCTGGCTCTATGCCGACTTCCCGCTCTGGCGCTGGGAACCCGGCGCCGGCGGCGAGCTCATCTTCAAGTGGATGCTCGGGCTCAACCTCGCCGGCTTCGCGGACTTCTGAGCGGTGGGCGACAAGAAGCCCGACAACGGCCGCACGGTCTACCCCGGCTACAACCTCCTCCGGCTCTTCACCGGCGGCGTCCTGCCCCGCACCTTCGCGGCTCTGCGCGTGCGCAACTACCGGCTCTACTGGTTCGGCAACGCGGTCTCGCTCGTCGGCACCTGGATGCAGAACGTCGCCCGGGGCTGGCTCGTGCTCGAACTCACCAACTCGCCCTTCCTCGTCGGGCTCGAGACCAGCATCACCTGGCTGCCGGCGCTGTTCATCTCCCTGCCCGCCGGGGTCCTCGCCGACCACTTCAACAAGCGCAACCTGATGGTCATCACCCAGGCCCTGCTCGCGGTACTGGCGCTCGCGCTGGCGGTGCTCTACTGGACCGGGGTCATCCGCATCGGCCACATCCTCGTCATCTCGGCGCTGACCGGCGTCATCATCGCCTTCAACTCGCCGGTCCGGCTGGCCATCGTCTCCGAGCTGGTCGGCCGGGACCTGGTCCTGAACGCGGTCGCGCTCAACTCCGCGGTCTTCAATGCGGCCCGGATTGTCGGCCCCTCGATCGCCGGGGTCGCGCTCGGCGTCATCGGCGCGGGCGGCTGTTTCGCAATCAACAGCGTCAGCTTCCTCGGCATCATCGTCGCGCTCGCCTTCGTCCGGCTCAAGCACGCCCGGCCCGAACCGACCGGCGAGTCGCTCTGGCGGCGCATTGCCGGCGGCCTGCGCTTCGTCGCCCGCCACCGCGATATGCGGGTGCTGATGGTGATGATTGCGGTCTTCTCCAGCTTCGGCATCGTCTACCTGCCGCTGATGCCGGTCTTCGCCCGCGACGTCTTCGGCGTCGGGCCGGGCGGCTACGGCGCGATGATGGCCGGCCTCGGCGTCGGCGCGCTCACCGGCGTCCTCGTCCTCGCCACCATCAGCCGCACCCGGCACCGCGGCCGCATCCTCGTCGCGGGCACGACCCTGCTCGGGCTCCTGCTCGTGCTCTTCGGGCTGGTGCGGGACTTTCGCACCGGCATCGCGGTGCTGGTCGCGCTCGGCTTCTGCCAGAGCTCGGTCGCC
>DSBX01000077.1 GCA_011049385.1 Caldifarciminota bacterium
ATTCTTCCCTCCGGGCGAACCGCGCGGTTGGTGCGTCTCGAGCGCATCATCGCCGCCGAACCACGCCCGGGCACGCCCGCGGACCCCGGCAACATCGCCCGGTGTCTCCAATCCTGGCCGCTCGGCACCGGCATCTACCGCAACGACAGAGGCACCTTCCGGAGCGTGACCATCGGCACCAATTGTTACAGTTTCGGCTTCAGCTACGGGGCCCTGGGCGAGGAGGACATCCTCCACTGCCGGGCGGCCCGGGTGTGGGCGGGTGACACCGGCGCCACCTTCGCGCCTTTCTTCCGCCTGCTCGCGCGCGGCGGACAGGGCGCGGCCGGCGCGGTTCCGGACCTGAAGACGTGGGAACAGCACGCGGCCGTGGGCCTCGTCCCCGGGGAAGAGAGCGCGGTGTCCGGACTTGCGGCCGAGAACTGGCGGGTGGTCGGTGTCGAGCCGGACGGGATCGAACTCGAATCGCGGGCCGGCGGGCGCTACCGCCTGGCCCGGCCGGAGCCGGGCAACCCGGCGCTGGTCGAATGGTTCGAGTACCAGGCCGGCCTTGACTTGCCCACACCCGCTTCCTAGACTAGTGCCCGATGAGAATCCAGGTTCCGGCCACCCGGATGGCGATGATGAAGCTCAAGCGCCGACTGGCGATGGCGCGGCGCGGGCACAAACTGCTCAAGGACAAGCAGGAAGAACTCCTGCGCCGGATCCTCGGGCTTGTCGCCGGCATCCGCGAACACCGGGAGAAGGTCGAACGGGAGACGGGCCGGGTCCTGGCCCGTTTTGCGCTGGCGCGAAGCTCGTTCCGGCCCGAGTACCTCGACGAAGCGGTCTTCCTGCCGACCAAGTCGGTCGCGGTCGAAGTCGAAACCCGCAACATCCTCAATGTCAAGGTGCCGGTGTTCAAGAAGGCGATTTCCGGCCGCCTGCGCTGTTACGGTCTCGCGACGACCTCGGGTGAGCTCGACCTGGCCCTGTTCGCGCTCGACTCGCTACTCGACTCCCTGCTCGAACTGGCCGAGAAGGAGAAGACGCTCGAGCTCCTCGCGGTCGAACTGGAAAAGACCCGGCGCCGGGTCAACGCGCTCGAATTCGTGCTGATACCGGATATCGAAGAGACGGTCAAGCACATTGCGCTCAAACTGGCCGAGGACGAACGCGGTGCGCTCACGCGGCTGATGCGGGTCAAGGAGCTCATCCGCAAGTGACGGGCAAGTCCAAAGCCAGAAGCCGCCGACCGGCACGACTGCTGTTCGCCGCCTGGACGGTTCTGATCTGTGCCGCCCTGCTCCTGCCCTACGACCTCGACCGCACGCCGGTCGGCCCCGGCTTCGACAAGGTCGCGCACACGGCGATGTTCACCGTACTCGGTGTGCTGGCCCAGGCCGCGTTTCCCTGGCTGTCCCTCCTGTTCATCCTGCCCCTCGCGGTCGGGCTGGAATGCGCTCAGCGCCTCGTGCCGGGCCGAACCTACGACCGGGTTGACCTTCACGCCAACCTGATCGGGGTCCTGCTCGGGACGCTTCTCGCCGAGTCATCCTGGCGGCTGAAAAGATGAGCGGCGGCAAGCACGCCCGACCCAAGGGCACCCGCGACTGGATGCCGGAAGACGCCACGGCCCGCCGGCGGGTCGAGCAGGCCTTCCGCCACACCGCCGCGGTCTTCGGCTTTCAGGAAATCATCACCCCGACTTTCGAGCATACCGAGATTTTCATCAAGTCTTCGGGCGAAGGCTCGGACGTGGTGACCAAGGAAATGTACAGCTTCGAGGACCGGGCCGGCCGAAACCTCACCCTGCGGCCGGAAGGCACGCCCGGGGTGGTGCGGGCGGTGCTGGAAGAACGGATGAAGCCGCCCCTGCGGCTGTACTACCACGGGCCGTACTTCCGTTACGGACGACCGCAGAAGGGACGCCTGCGCGAGTTTCACCAGCTCGGGGTCGAGGTCATCGGCGAGAGGAACCCGGCGGTGGATGTCGAGGTCATTCAGCTCGGGGCGTGGTTCTTCGAACGGCTGGGCATCGCCGACTGCGCGACCCAGCTCAACTCGATCGGGTGCCGAGAATGCCGGCCCGCATACCGGGCCGAGCTCGTCGCGTTTCTCTCCGGGCGCGTGGCGGCACTCTGCGAGGACTGTCGAACCAGGCTCGAGCGTAACCCGATGCGGGTGCTCGACTGCAAGCGGGAAACCTGTCGGCTCCAGTTCGCGGAAGCGCCCAAACCGGCCGGGCATCTCTGCCCATCCTGCGCCGAGCACTTCGCCCGGGTGCGGGCCGAACTCGACCGGCGCGGCCTGCGCTACGAACTCAACGACCGGCTCGTGCGCGGGCTCGACTACTACAACCGGACGACATTCGAATACCTCTCGGCCCGGATCGGCGCCCAGGACAGCATCGGCGGCGGGGGCCGATACGACTACCTCTTCGAAGAATTCGGCGGCCCGAGCCTGCCCGCGGTCGGCTTCGCGCTCGGGCTCGAACGCACGATGATGGCGATGGCGGAAAACCCGGCGCCGGCCCGGCGCCGGCTCGCGTTTCTCGTCTGCGTCACCGAAGCGCAGAGGCCGGCCGCGGTGGACCTGCTCGCGCGGCTCCGGGCGGACGGGGTGGCGGCGCAGATGAGCTATGAAGACAAGCCCGGCCGTCAGTTCAAGGCCGCGGATGCGGCCCGGGCCGCGTGCTGTGTCGTGCTCGGGCCGGACGAGGTCGCGCGCGGCACCGTTTCGCTCAAAGACCTCGTCACCGGCGAGCAGACCGAGATTCCCGCCAACATCGTCATTCCCGAAGTGCGGGCGCTGTTCCGCGACTAAGAACTGCCCGCCAGCAGGAAGTCGGTCAGTTCCGGTCGGCCGCCCTCACTGCCGAGGAACACCGCCGCGGTCCAGAGCCCCTTGCCGTTGGCCCCGTTGAGGATGAGCTCCAGCTTCGCGTCGGCACAACCGGTTGCCGGGCAGACGTGCTGTCCGACCGCGACCAGCGCCCCGCACCCGTCCAACCCCCGGGACCAGTCCGGCGGCCGCGACCGCGGCCAGGCGGCGAGGATTACCCGACAGGCACCGGGCCGTTCCAGCGCACAGCAGTAGTGCAGGATAACCCGGCGGAAGCTCCCGGCCAGCATCGGCGCGGCGGTCACGAACTGGAGCCCTTCGGGCGGGTGCTTGTCGGCTATCGTCGTGTGGGCGGCAAGGACCTGGTATGAAGAACCCGGTTGGCCGTGCGGCGAGGGCGGTTGGCCGAGGACGCCCGACGCTTCGCGTTCCGGGGCGGCTACCGGTGCGCTTTCGTGCTCGGGAAGACCGGCCGCAGTCGTGCGAGGGGCTCCGCCGTCGCCGGCCGTCGCGGCCGGGCTCCGGGTCGGAGCGGGCAAGTCTTCGGTCGTGAAATCGAACTTGATTGACGGACCGGGACCGGCACGTTCCTCGGCCGTCAGTCCTGCCAGCCATCGGTTGTAGTCCCGCTCGCCCTTGAGCCGGGCGTGGTGATGGCACATCGGGATGAGGTTCTCGACGGATAAGCGGCCACCCTGCGATGCGGGCTTGCGCAGCGCCAGCGTTTCGAACTGGTGGAAACAACCCGGGACCTCGCAGGTCGTGCCCCGCAGGACGGTGACCGCTTCTTCGACTTCGGGCGGCCAGTGGTCGCCGCCGATGTAGGCGAGTTGATCTTCGCCCGGGGTGGGCGGGTAGTGGTGCTGGCGACAGCGCGGGCAGACCACCTCCTCCTCCCGGTCCCCCCAGTCCACATTCAGCGCGGTGCGGCAGTTTGCGCAGTCGTAGTGCCATATCATCGTGTCCTCCCGGGTCACTCGACCCCGGTCAGCAGGCATTCCTCCATCTCCAGCCTGCCGGTTTCGTCGGTCAGCGCCACCGCCGCCACCCAGCAACTGCCGGGCGCATCGGGCAGGTCCAGATCGAGCCAGCCGTTGCCGCAGTCGCCGGCGGTGCCGTCATGTTGTCGTTCGGCATACGGGGTTCCGTTGCCTTTCGGGTGGGTCAGGTCGGGGGGGTCGTTGTGGGGCCAGGCAATCAGCGCCACCTTCGAACTGCCATCGGTCCGGCGGCGCCAGGCGTGGTTCAGCATCAGCCGGCGAACCGCGCCGCAGACGAAGGGCCGGGCGGCCAGCAGGCGCATCCCGGGCGGCGTGGGCGCGAAATGCTCGCGCCGGCAATGCCGACAGGTACGTCGCTCCAGGCGCGAGGGCCAGTCAACGTTCAGTTCCTGCCCGCAGTTCGGGCAACGGTAAAACCAGAGCATAGCCCCTCCAATCGCGGATCATCAGTCATCTCAACCTCGCGGGAATTGTCTCCCGCTACCGACAGTATATATAGCCGAACTCCGCGCCGCTGTCAAGCGACGGTTTGACCGACGGCCGTGAGCGGCGATAATCTTCTTCGAAAGGAGCAGTGTGTGAAGAGAATGGCCCTGTTGCTGTTGCCCTGCCTGTTGCTGTCGGCTGGATGCGTGATGACCCCGGCCCAGATGGCCGCCTTCGGACCACGGCTCAACTATGCCAAGTCTCCCGGGTTCGATGCCCAGCCGACCTGGCGGACCGCAGTGTTGCCGCCGACCGCGTCGTCGGCACTGGAGGCCGCGCCGACCGGCGGTCTTTACGACTATGCGTCAATGGCATTGATGCGGACCGGACGTTTTACCGTCGTGGACCGCTCCGCGGTGGACAGACTGCTGGCCGAGCAGGAGTTTTCCTACTCCGGGGTGGTTGACCCATCGAGCGCGGCCCGGCTCGGCAAGATGCTGGGCGCCGAGGCGGTGATGCTCATCACCGTGAACGCGGTGAAGCACGACCCGTTTTTCGACAACTCACCCGAATACCGCGATGCCCAACTCCACGTGAAGATCATCTCGGTCGAGACGACCGAGATGTTGTATTCCTCGTTGGGCGAGTCGAGCAGTTTCGAGGGCGCGGCGGATGCGCTCCGGGGAGCGCTGGAGACGGCGCTGGCCGGCATCCGCCAGCCATGACCGCATGCAGGGAGACGACATGAACTTGCTTAGAACTTCTCTGCTGGTCGCGGCGCTGTTCGTCGCGGCCGGGCTCCTGGCCGGTTGCGCGACCGGGACCGCCGGGGTCCGTGGCGCCGGTATGGTCAGCCCCGAAGCGCCGGTGGCTCCGGTCCTGCCGCCGGCCGAGTTCGAGATGCCGGCGCGACTGCCGGTTGTCGCCGAACCGGGCGAGGTGGTCGAGCCGGTGCCCGGCGGCGGGGTGGACTGGGCCGACCGGACGGTCCGCGCCCGCGGCTCGGGCGTGGTTGACCCGGGCGCGAGTAACCCGGCCCAGGCCCGGCTGATGGCGGAGCGGGCCGCGGTCGTGGTCGCCCAGCGCAACCTGCTGGAGATTGTCAAGGGCGTGCGGGTGGATTCTGACACCCGGGTCGAGAACTTCATGACCGATTACGACGTCGTCTACACCCGCGTCGAAGGCTATGTCAAAGGCGCGCGCCAGCGCGGGCCGGCGAAGTTCGACGAGGCCGCGGGCATCGTCGAGGTCGAACTCGAGATGAACCTCGACGGCCCGCAGGGCGTAAACGAAGCGCTTGCGCCGGTGCTGGGCGCGGCCGGTGCCGGGATGCCGGGCGGGCCGGTGCCGGCGGCGGTGGCCGATTTCCTGCGCCAGTATTCCGGGCTGGTCTTCGACGGCGGGGCCGCGGGCCTGAAGCCGTCGCTGTATCCGAAGATCTACGACGAGAACGGCAACCTTCTGCTCGATACCCGGGAATACGCCGGGTTCCTGGGGCAGGGCGGCCAGGGGGCTCTGCAGTTCATCCAGGACCTGGACCGGGTGCTGGCCCGGCCCGAGTTCGCGCGCCGGCCGCTGGTGCTGAAGGTGCGGCAGGTGACCGGCCGGCTCGGCACCGACCTCGTGCTGGGCGGCGCGGACGCGGACAAGCTGAAGTGGCTGAAAGAGGGTTTCAGGTACGTGGCGGGCGTGGGCCGGTTTCTGCTCAAGGTCCTGCTCTAGGAGACGTGATGTGGGTTCTTCTTGCCGCGGTCATGTTGTTTGCGGCCGGGTGTTACCCCCCGGCTTACTACCCGCCGGCCGAGGCGGGCACGGTTCCTGCCGCCGGCTACCCGCCGCCGGCACCACAGGGTGAAGTCATGGTGTCGGGGGGGGAGGGCACCGAGGTGCTGGCCGAGGGCGTCGGCGCCCTGCCGGCCCAGGGTGGCGCGGATATCGCCCGCGACGCCGCGCTCTCCGACGCCCTGCGCCGGGCGGTGGAGCAGGGAGTCGGGACCTTTGTCAGTTCCGAGACCAGGGTCGAGAACTTCCAGCTTCTGTCCGACCGCATCTACTCGAAGTCGCGGGGCTATGTTTCTTCCTACCGGGTCATCACCGAGGGGCTGGAAGGCGCGCTCTACCGGGTCGTCGTCCGGGCCCGGGTCCGGCTCGGCGATATCGAGAACGACCTCGCCGCCATCGGTCTGCTCCTGCGCGAGCAGGGTCGTTCGCGGCTGATGGTCGTGGTGAGGGAAATGCCGGCCGGGGGCAACTGGTCCGGCTACGACCCGACGATGAGCCAGACGATGATCGAAACAATGCTGATAGACGCCTTCCAGAGCAAGGGATTCCCGGTGGTTGACGCGGCGACGGTGGCACGGAACATCGAGAAAGAACAACTCCGGTTGATACTGGCGGGTGACGACCGGACCGCGATGCTGGTCGGGATGAGGACCGGGGCGGAGATAGTCGTGGCCGGCACCGCCGAGCGCTCCGTTTCCAGCAAGGTCGTGGCCGGGGCGGCGCGCGACTTCTACCGCTTTCGACTCAGCGTCCGGGCGGTGAGCGTCGAAAGCGGCGAGGTGCTGGGCGCGGCCGCGCCGGTGGTCGAACTGCCGTTCAGCGAGGACGAGGCCCGGCGCCGGGCCGCGGACACGACCGCCGCCGCGCTCATCAGCCGGATTCTCGCAGGCTGGACCCGGCGCGAGAACATCACCATCATCCAGGCATCCAACGCGAACTTCGAGCGGGTGCAGTTGCTCCGCGATGAGATTCGCGCCAGACTGCGCGGGGTGAGCCAGGTCATCACCCGGGACTTGACCGGCACCGCGGCGACGATCGAGATAGTCTCGGAGACGAGTTCCCGGGAGGTTCTTGACGGCCTGCGCACGCGGGGCATCACGGTACCGTTCGAGGTGCTGGGGCTGTCCGGCAACCGCATCGAAATTCGTTTCACCGGGGGTGGGCAATGAGCGGCAAGGTCAGAACAGACGGCGGCCTTGTCCGTGTTTTCTGCCGCGGCGCGGCGCTGGCGGCGTTCCTGTTCGTGCTGGCCGGGACCGGCTGTGAGGATGGCTGGGAGACCCTGCTCGTTACCGCCCAGGTCACCCGGACCCTGGGCGTGCCGAGCAATACCGCCTCGGTGCTGGTCGGCAAGGTCAGCATCGTCAATGTGTTCAGTGACGACTGGCTGGAGACGCCGGACCCGGGCGATTCGACCTTCTGGCAACACGATCCCCTGCCGGGCCGGGTGACCCCGGTCGGCGGCGCGATGGTCCATGTCGGCAACCGGGCGGTCGGCCAGCGCGTACCCGGGGTTTACTTCCAGGCCGCGCTGGACCTCGAGTTCAAACAGCGCTACGAACTGTCAATCGAGACGCCGGACGGCAAGAACGTGACCGGTCAGGCCTGGCTGCCGGACAGCTTCGCGGTCGTCGAGCCGGGGCAGGGGGCGAGCCTGCACCCGGACTCGGTGCGCGTGACTTGGACCCGTTCCGACAGCGCGCGGACCTATCTTGTCGGCGTCGCACCGGTGGATACGCTTAACCCGGCCCAGGGCTGGGCCGACGGGCGGAGCGACACGACCTGTCTCGTGCCCCGGGCGGCTTTCGAGGATACGCTCGGCAACCTCGCACCCGGCGCGTTCTACGTAACCGTGACCGCGGTCAACGGCGGCTGGAAGAAGAGCACGCTCGACCTGATTCTTGCGGGCGGCAACCTGTCCGGTGCGGCGGGGACCTTCGGCTGTGCGGTGATGCCGCCGCCGGCGTTCTTCGAGGTCCGCACGCCCGCGCCCTGAGAACCGGGCGAAGCGCAATGACCCGGGGCCGTCTTCAGCCTTGACCTCGACCCGCCTTGCGGCTAGATTAGGACAGGATGCAGTACGCCGGAGGACAGGCGCGGGCACCGGCCCTTGGGGCCAATCCGCCTTTCACGCCAGGAGGTCAGTAAGCATGTACGCAGAAACACAGCACACGCCGGGGCGGGCACCGGCCCGGCGGGCCATTCGCAAGGCCACGGTAGTCATCGCGGTTCTCGCTCTGCTCCTGCTCGCGACCGCGGGTTGCGCGCCGGGCAACGAGCGCTGGGCATCGGTTGACAACAAGGCGAACTTCTGGGCCGGGCTCTGGCACGGCCTGATTGTCGTCGTTGCCTTTGTCGTCAGCCTGTTCACCGACACGGTCGGCATCTACGAGAGCAACAACGTCGGCTGGGGGTACAATCTCGGGTTCCTGCTCGGCGCGAGCGCCGCCCTCGGCGGCGGCATCAAGGCCAGCCACCGGCGCAAGCGCAAGGTCGTCGTCCGCGGCCCGGACCCGGAACTGCTTGCCCGCCGGGTCGAGCGCGGCGTGCGCGAGGGTCTGCGCCGTGCCTTTGCCGACCGCGCCGAGACCTTCACCGACGACGAGTGGACCGAACTCGGCCGCCGCATCGAGGAACGCCTGGGCGAGGAACTGCGCGACCTCGACAAGGAGGCCTGAGATGCGCCGCATCCCGGTCCTGTTCCTGCTCGCGGTTTCGCTGGCGTTTGCGGCCCGGTTCGAAGCCGGCAGTAGTTTCACCCTCGGCCCGGAGGAGCTCCAATTCGGGGACCTGTACTTCGGCGGTTCGGCCCTGCGGGTGGACGGGGCGGTTGATGGCAGTGTTGCGGCGGGTTGTCAGACCGCGGCCGTCACCGGCCGGGTTACCCGCAACCTGTTCGTCGCCGCGCAGAGCATCACCGTTGACGGCCCGGTCGGCGGTGACATCATCGCCGCGGGCCAGCACCTGTCGGTCGGTGATTCGGTCGCCGGCGCGGTCCGGGCGATGGCGGCGACGGTGCACGTTTCGGGCCGGGTCGGCCGCGACCTCGTTGCCGCCGCATCCGGCATCACGATTACCCGGGACGCCGAGGTCGCGGGTGACCTCGTCTGCGGCACGACGACGCTGACGATAGACGGCACCGTCCGCGGCGATGTCCGGGCCGCGGCCCGGGAGATCATCATCTCGGGCACGGTTGACGGCGACGTCATCTGCGCGGTGGACGAGCGCATCATCCTGACCGAGAACGCCCGCGTCTTCGGCAGTCTCCGTTACTCGGCCGAGAAGGAACTCGACATCGGCAACCGTGACGCGGTCTTCGGCTCGACCGAGTTCACCCGCCGGGCCCGGGGCGAGCTGGACGATGTCAAGCCGTTCCGCCCCCGGCCGGACCTGCTGCGGGTCGTCATCCTGCCGTTCGCCCTGCTTTCGGTGCTCGGGGCGCTGGCGGTGGCGTTCCTGCTCGTCGCGATATGGAAGCGGGCGCTGAGCCGGGCGCTGGATTCGGCCCGGGAGCGCTTCGGCCGCACCGTCGGCGCGGGCGCGATTGCGCTGTTCGCGGCGCCGGCCGCGGTCGTGGTCGCGCTCGCGCTGGTGGTGACCTTCCCGGTCGGCTTCATCGGCGGGACGTTGTGGCTGGTCGGTCTCTACCTCGCCAAGATTGTCGCCGGGGTCTTCCTCGGCCGGTGGCTGTTCGGGGTATTCGGGGGTCGGGGCGCTTCGCTCTGGCTGACGACGCCGATCGGGGTCGTGCTGGTCTACGCGCTGTGTGCGGTCCCGGTCATCGGCTGGCTGTTCTGGGTCTTTGCCGCGCTGGTCGGGTTCGGCGTGATGGTCGAACTCATCGGCCAGAGCCGGCGGGTCTGAGGGCGGGACCGGCGACTGCCGACTACTGATTGCCGAGTGGCGATGGCCGGCCGCGGGCTGATACTGCTGGCGGTGCTCTTTGCCTGCCGGTCCGAGGACCCGGTCAGCCGGACGCGTTCCCGGGTGTTGATGGGCAGTTACGTCACCATTACCGCGAGCGGCGCCGATGCCGCGGTCGAGAAGGCATTCGCCCGGCTTCAGGACATCAACCGCCGGTTCAATTTCCGCGACTCGACCGGCCCGCTTTACGGCTTCAACCTGCGGGACGAACCGTTCGCCGACGCCGAGATTGCCGGGGTCATCCGGACCGCGCTCGAGGTCGGTGCGGCCACCGGCGGAGCCTTCGACATCACCGTCCAGCCGCTGGTCGAACTCTGGGGTTTCTACACCGGCGGCAGTGACCCGCCCGACCCGGCCGCGCTGGACAGTACGCTCGCGCTGGTCGGGATGGACAAAGTCGCGGTTTCCGGCGACAGCGTGCTCAAGCCGGTGCCCGGTCTCCGGCTCGACTTGGGCGGAATCGCCAAGGGTCACGCGCTGGCCGAAGCGGCCCGGGTCCTGCGCACGGCCGGCATTCATTCGGCGCTGGTTGACGCCGGGGGCGATATCTATGCCCTGGGCCGGCGGCAGGACGGGCGCGAGTGGCGCATCGGCGTCCGTCATCCCCGGGGCGAAGGTATCGTCGCGGTCATCCCGGTTGCGGACCGGGCGGTCGTGACCTCCGGCGACTACGAGCGGGCGTTCACCGCCGAGGACGGCACCGTCTACTGCCACATCATAGACCCGCGGCTCGGCCGGCCGGCCCGCGCGCTCGCCAGTGTCACCGTCGTCGCCGCGGACCCGGTGCGCGCCGACGCCTGGGCGACAGGGCTCTTCGTGCTCGGACCGGACGAGGGGCTGGCGCTGGTCGAGGCGACCGACGACATCGAGGCGCTGTTCGTGACCCCGGAACTCGAGATGAGGCAGTCTTCGGGGCTGGCAGGCATTCTTGCCCGGGAGGAGATTCCCTGACCGGTCCGCGTCGAGGTGTCAAACCACAGCGAAAACGTCATAGCCCGTCCGTCGGGGTTTGGGCCTTGGTTTGGGTTTCGGAGGTAGTTTGCGGGTTCCGATTTCTCTGCCTCGGGGTCGGAAGACACGTACTGAGCC
>DSBX01000121.1 GCA_011049385.1 Caldifarciminota bacterium
GCCGTATCGCTCGTGCCCTTCCTTTCAGCATTGCCCAGTCCTTCGGCGGAATGCCCGCCGACCTCGCGGCCACCCTCAGGGGGTCACCATGTGCCTGGGCTAGAGCTCGTCCGGCAGGGCCGGGCGTTGACTTGGACGTCGGTTCGGCTAAATTAGGAAGGACTCGTCGCTCTTTGGCAACAGGGCCGGCCCGATGGAGGGCTAGTCTAATTGGTAAGGCAGCGGACTTGAAATCCGCCGGCCCGGAAACGGGCCCTGGGGGTTCGAGTCCCCCGCCCTCCGCTGAGAGCAGCGCGGAGCGACGAAGGCCGGACAATGGCCGTGCCCCGGAGAGGTGGCCGAGTGGTCGAAGGCGACCGCTTGCTAAGCGGTTATACGGGTAACACCGTATCGTGGGTTCGAATCCCACCCTCTCCGCTCAATCCTCGTTGAGCTGATGAACGCTGCTGAGAATGTCAGAGTCCGAATCGCCCCGTCGCCGACCGGGGCGATGCATCTTGGGCTGGTGAGGACCGCGCTCTTTAACTGGCTGTTCGTCCGTGGACAGGGTGGGAAGTTCATCCTGCGGATCGATGATACCGATGCCCAGCGGAACCAGGCCGAGGTTGTGCGGCCGATACTGGAAGGCTTGCGCTGGCTCGGGATTGACTGGGATGAAGGGCCGGAGGTCGGCGGAGCATATGAGCCCTATTTCCAGTCGGAACGGTCTCGATGGCACGCTGAAGCGGTCGAACGGCTACTGCATACCGGGCACGCCTACTGGGATTATGCAACTCCCGAGGAGATTGACGCCGAGCGAAAGCAGGCGATAGAGTCGAAACAGGGCGTGTTCCGGTACTCCCGGCGCTGGATGGCCGAGGGGCCCGGGGAGCGGCACAGGTTCGAGGCCCAGGGCCGGCGAGCGGTCGTGCGGCTGAAGATGCCGAGTGCAGGGCGGCTCGAACTGGATGACATCGTGCGAGGCCGGGTGGAGTTCGAGTGGCTGAGGGAGCAGGATCACGTGATTCAGCGACAGGACGGCACGGTGCTTTACCATCTCGCGAGCGCGGTGGATGATGCGCAGATGCGCATTTCGCATGTCATCCGGGCGGAGGAGCATCTCTCGAACACGCCGCGCCAGGTCTTCATCCTGCAGGCGCTGGGGTATCCCATGCCCAGGTTCGCGCACCTTCCGTTTGTCGCCGAGCCGGGAAGCCGCAACAAGCTGAGCAAGCGCAAGCTGGCGCAGTACCTGAGGAACCGGGATTTCGCGGAACTGGTCGAACACGGCCGGCGCTTGCTCGACCGGGTCGGAGTCGGGCCGGAGGAGGTCCCCAATCCGGTGACGGTTGATTTCTACCGCGAAGCGGGCTTTCTGCCCGAGGCATTGGTCAACTACCTGGCGTTGCTGGGTTGGGCGCTTGATGACCATAGCGAGTTGTTCAGCCGGGAGGAACTGGTCGCAGCATTCTCACTCGAACGGGTGAACCGGTCACCGGCGAGCTTCGACCCGCTCAAGTTGATGGCCATCGAGGTCCGGCACATGCTGGCACTGCCGGTTGAGGAACGGGTGCGGCTGACGCGGCCCTGGCTGGTGCGGGCCGGCCTGGTATTGCGGCCTGTCGCCCCGCAGGTTGAGCGAACGCTCTCGGCGGTGGTCGAGGCGGCCGGTGACCGTATCAAGGTGACGGGCGACATCCTCGACTACGCGGGCTTCTTCACCTCCGACGACGCGCTGGAGTATGACCGGGCCGCGTTCGAGAAGCGCCTGCGCGCGCCGGGTGCGACCGATCTGCTGAGGCGTTTCCGCGACCGCCTGGTGAGCGTCGAGCCGTTTACCGCGCCGGTTCTCGAAGACCTGCTGGCGCGGTTCGTCGCGGAAGAGGAGGTCAAGGTCGGCGCGGTGATACACGCCCTGCGGGTCGCGCTGACCGGCAAGCCGGTCGGGTTCGGGATGTTCGAGACGATGGCGATTCTCGGCCGGGAGAGCTGTCTGGCCCGCATCGAACGGGCGCTGGTCCGGGCAGAGAGCACGGAGGAGCGGTGAGCGAGGATAAGCGCAGGCACTTCATCGAGGAAGCGATCGAGGCGGACCTTGCGGCCGGGCGATTCGACCGGGTCCAGACCCGGTTCCCGCCCGAGCCGAACGGCTACCTCCACATCGGTCACGCCAAGGCCTTCAGCATAGATTTCGAGATGGCGGCGAAGTACGGCGGGCACTGCAACCTGCGCTTCGACGACACGAACCCGACCCGCGAGGAGACCGAGTACGTTGATGCCATCAAGGAGGACATCCGCTGGCTCGGCTACGACTGGGACGACCGGTGCTTCTATGCTTCGGACTACTTCGAACAGCTCTACCGCTGGGCCGAGCAACTCGTCGAGGCGGGCAGGGCGTATGTCTGCGACCTGACCCCGGACGAAGTGCGCGAGCATCGGGGCACGCTGACCGGGCCGGGCCGGAACAGCCCGTACCGGGACCGGCCGGTCGCGGAGAACTTAGACCTGTTCCGGCGGATGCGGGCGGGCGAGTTCCCGGACGGCGCGCGGACCCTGCGGGCGAAGATTGACATGGCCGCGCCGAACCTGAACATGCGCGACCCGGTGATGTACCGGATCCTGCGCGCGTACCATCACCGGACCCGTGACGAGTGGTGCATCTACCCGACCTACGACTGGGCGCACGGCCAGAGTGACTCGATCGAGCGGGTGACGCATTCGCTCTGCTCGCTCGAATTCGAGGACCACCGGCCGCTGTATGAGTGGTTCATCCGCGAACTGGGCATCTTCCCGTCACGCCAGATCGAGTTCGCCCGGCTCAACCTGACCCACACGGTGATGTCCAAACGCCGGCTACGTGAGCTGGTCGAGGGAGGGTATGTCGCGGGCTGGGACGACCCGCGGATGCCGACGCTCTGCGGATTGCGACGGCGCGGCTACACGCCCGAGGCGATCCGCGACTTCCTGAAGCGGGTCGGCGTGGCCAAGAGCGACAGCGTCATTGACATCGCCCTGCTGGAACACTGCCTGCGCGAGGACCTGAACCGCCGGGCAACGCGGGTGATGGCGGTGCTCCGGCCCCTCAAGGTGGTCATCGAAAACTGGCCGGAGGACCACATCGAGGAGCTCGAGGCGGTCAACAACCCCGAGGACCCGGCCGCGGGCACGCGCCGGGTACCGTTCGGCCGCGAGCTCTACATCGAGGCCGATGATTACCGAGAGGAGCCGCCGCCCAAGTACTTCCGGCTTGCACCCGGCCGCGAGGTCCGGCTCAAGCACGCCTACTTCATCCGTTGCGAGCGGGCGGTGCGGGACGAGGCGGGCAACGTCGTCGAACTGCGCTGCAGCTACGACCCGGCGACCCGCGGGGGAGAGGCGCCGGCCGGCCGCCGGGTCAAGGGCACGCTGCACTGGGTCTCGGCCCGGCACGCGGTGCCGTTCACGGTCCGGCTCTACGACCATCTCTTCGTCACACCGGACCCGGACGAAGCGCCGGACGGGGACTGGAAGACCAATCTCAACCCGCGCTCGCTGGAACGGCTGGAAGGGTGCCGGGCCGAGGCGGGGCTGGCGCAGGCCGCGGCCGGGGACCGGTTCCAGTTCCTAAGGCATGGCTACTTCTGCGTTGACCGCGATTCGAGACCGGGTGCGCCGGTGTTTAACCGGGCGGTCGCCTTGCGTGATACCTGGGCAAAGGTCCAGGCCGGGCGCGTCGGGTGAGAACGAGAAGGAGGTGCAATGAGTGATTTTGTCGGCAAGTTGAGGGCGGCGCAGAGTGTGACCCTGCTCGACTGCCTGAAGGTGCGATTCGGCGATGGACAGGAAGGGAAGCTTCGGCTCGCGGTTCGGCCCGAGGGAGTCGGCCGGGAGGTCAAGGCGGCCGAGCGGGTGTTGACGACCATGCATTACTACTCGCATATTCTCTCGCGCTATCCGCGGACCGACGGCGAGCTCGACCGGTATGGAATGGAACTGCGCGAGATGATGTCCTACGTCGTCGAGGAGGGCATCTGGCCGGGGTCCGACGTCGTTGCCGATGCCCGGGTCGGGGACCGGCTCGAGGTCGTCCCGGCGGACACGCTTGACGGCGCGGAGGAGGCGAGCGCGGTGCTGTTTCGGACCCCGATGACCGACGATACCGACCTGGCCCTCGAACTGCCCGACAGCGTCGGCAACGATGCGTTGAACCTCTCGGTGGTTGCGGTCTACCATCTCGTGAGCCTGGACCTTGACGAACCTTCCATCGAACTGCTCGACAAGACCCTGCGTTACTTCCGGACCTACATCGGTGAAGGCGCGAATTACGCGAGCCCGGCCGCGGCCCGAAGCCTGGCCAACCGGGCGTTCCGCGAGGCGGGCGGCGACGGGGCCTGAGCCGGTCGGCCCGGCGGTGAAGGTTCGGGGCGGGCAATGCCCGCCCCGAATGCTGTCACGCGCGGTCTAGCCCGAAGCCGTGGCCTGCCGGCGCAGGCGGCGGCGCTCCGCGCCCTTCTCGAAGGAGGTGTAGAGCACCGGGATGAAGATCAGGGTCAGGAAGGTCGAGACGACCATCCCGCCGATGACCGCCCGGCCGAGCGGGGACCAGAACTCCGAGCCCTGGCCGAGCTGGAGTGCGAGCGGCATCAGGCCGAAGATGGTCGTGAGCGCGGTCATCAGGATCGGGCGCAGGCGCACCCGGCCGGCCTCCCGGACCGCTTCGTCAAGCCCCAGCCCGCGTTCGCGTCGGAGTTCGTTGATGTAGGTCACGAGCACGATGCCGTTGTTGACGACGATGCCGACCAGCACGAGCACGCCCACGCCGGAAACGATTGACAGCGTCGTGCCGGTGATGAAGAGCGCCCAGAGTACGCCGATGACCGCGAAGGGGATGCTGAAGATGATGACGAACGGGTCGCGGAGCGACTCGAACTGGGACGCCATCACCATGAAGACGAGCAGGACCGCGAGCAGGACCGCGAAGCCGAGGTCGCGGAACGACTCCACCATCTCTTCGTAGGAGCCGGCGACGTTGATGCTGAACCCGGGTGGTGTGGCGACCGAGCCGAGCGCGGTCTGTGCTTCCTGTCCGACCCGGCCCGGCGGTCGGCCGACGACGTTCCCGGTCACGGTGACGATGCGCTCGGTGTTCTTGTGTTCGATCTTGAGCGGGCTCACGCCCTCGCGGAAGGCGACGACATTGCTGAGCGGCACCGGGCCCATCGGACCGTTCACGACCGTGGCGAGGATGTCACCCAGTTCCCGCCGCTGTTCGGGCCGGAGGCGGACCAGGACGTCGTATTCCCGGCCTTCGAGCCGGTACCGGGTGGCGACGGTGCCGTCAAGCTGGGTACGGAGCGCACTGCCGACCTGGAAGGGCGTCAGGCCGTGGCGGGCGGCCCGTTCCCGGTCCACGACCAGCTGGACCTCGGGGTCGCCCTCCTCGCGGCTGGATTCAAGGTCAACGACGCCGGGGATTCCGGACAGCAGGGCCATCACCGACCGGGTGAGCGAGTCGGCGACCGCGAGGTCGTGGCCGAGGATCTCGACCTCGAGCGCGGCACCGCCGCCCATGAAGCCATCGGCCCCGCGCTGGCGGCCCGCGCGAATCTTCATCCCGGGGATGAGCGTGGCGCGACGGCGGATGTCGGCCTCGATTTCCTCGACCGTCACCCGGGAGTCGTCGCGGACAACGATGTCAATCTCGGCGGAGTTCGAGCGCGCGCCGCCGAAGATGGCGGAGAAGACATTCGTGCCGCCGCCGACCTGGACCATCGTCGTCTGGAGTTCGTCGCCCCAGCGCTCGACGATGTACTCCTCGAGTTCGCGCACCGCCTCGTCGGTCTTCTCAAGGCTGGTGCCGGTCGGCATCTCGGCGTGAAACTCGGCGAAGCTGGTGAACTGGCGGGGTATGAATTCGGTGCCGATAAGGGGGACCAGCGCGAAGCTCAGAACCAGCAGGCCCACGGTCGCGAGGATGACCCGCTTGCGGTGGCCCAGCCCCCAGTCAATGAGCCGGGCGTAGCCCGCCTCGATGCGCCGGAAGGCCCGGTTGCTCCAACCCCGGATGCCGCGTGTTTCGGCGGCCGGGTCTTTCATTTTCAGGAACCGGCCGGCGAGCATCGGGATGAGGGTCAGGGCGATGGCGAGCGAAGCAATCAGCGCGAAGATGATGGCGAAGGCGAGTTCCTTGAAGAAGACCTGGATGATGCCCTTGAGCATGAGCAGGGGCAGGAAGACTGCGATCGTCGTCAGGGTCGAGGCGGTTATCGCCATGCCGACAGTGGCGGTGCCTTCGCTGGCCGCCTTCAGTGGTTCCTCGCCCTGTTCCCGGCGCCGGAAGATGTTCTCGAAGACGACCACCCCGTTGTCCACGACCATGCCGACCGCGATCGCCAGACCGGCCAGTGAGAGGACGTTGAGCGTGAAGCCGGCCAGGAACATCCCGAAGAGCGCGAAGAAGATGGAGACCGGGATGGCGAAGGCGACGAACATCGTCGCCCGGAACCGGCGCAGGAACAGGAACAGCATCAGCGCGGCGAGAATGCCGCCGAGGATGAGGTTGGTGGCGACGCTGGAAACCGAGTCGCGGATGGTCTGGGCGCTGTCCCAGAAGAGCGTGAGGTTGACCGAGGCGGGCAGTTCGTGGCGGATGGCCTCGAGTTCCTTGAGCAGGCCATCCGAGACCTGGACGGTATTGGCGTCGGGCCGGCGCTGGATCCAGAGGTAGACCGCGCTCTTGCCGTCCATCCGCACCATCGCCTCGCGTTCCTCGGGCGCCCAGTTCACGTCCGCGACGTCCCGGATCTGGACCGGACTGCCGTCCGGCCGCGCGCCGATGACGGTGTGCCGGATGTCGTCGAGGTCGCGGTACTGACCGACGAGACGGACGAGGTAGCGCTGTTCGCCGCTCGAGACCGCACCGATGGGGAAGTTGAGGTTCTGCGCCTTGAGTGCGCCGGCGAACGCCTCGCTGGTGACGCCCGAGTTGGCCAACTCGCGCAGGTCGAGGGCAACGTGGACCTGGCGGGCGAGGTCGCCGCCGAGGTTGACCGCGGCCACACCGGGCACGCGCTGGAGTTGACGACTGACCTTGTCGGCGATTTCGGCGAGTTCGGACTCGTCAATGTCGCCGGCCAGGCCGAGGTTGAGCACCGGCATCATCGAGGGGTCGAACTTGAGGACGAAAGGCTTCTGGACATCCGCGGGCAGGGTCGCCTGGGCCATGTCGAGCCGGTCCCGGATATCCGCGGCTGCGGCGTCGAGGTTGGTGCCCCAGTCGAACTGCAGGGTGACGGCGGAGAAGTTTTCCTGCGAGGTCGAGGTGATGTCGGTCAGGGCCGAGACGGTACCCAGCCGCTGTTCGAGCGGGTCGGTGACCTCGGATTCGACTTCGAGCGGGCCGGCGCCGGGGTAGACGGTTGCGATGACGACCATCGGGAAGGTAACGTCGGGGTAGAAATCCACCCGCATCCGGGTCACACCCAGGATGCCGAAGACGACCATTGCCAGCGTCACCATCACGGTCGTGACCGGGCGGCGGATGGCGGCGTCGGTGAGCTTCATTGCCGTGCGTCCGCCACCGGCCGGACCCGGTCGCCGTCGCCGACGCGTTCCTTGCCGGTGGTGATTACCGTTTCGCCTTCACGGATGCCGGAGCGCAGTTCGACCAGCCGGTCGCCCCGAAGCCCGGTCTCGATCGTACGCATCTCGACGATGCTGTCGGTGACGACCGCTATCCTGACCTCGCCGTCCGGGAAGAGTGCGGTGAGCGGTACCGCGACCACTTCCGCCAGTTCTTCGAGCACGAGCCGGACCGAGGCGGACATGCCCGGGACGAGCTGACGGCCCGGGTTGTCCACGACCAGTTCGACCGAGGCGGTGCGCGAGAGCGGGTCGAGCACCGGCGTCACCTTCGTCACCCGGCCGGTGAAGGTCGTGTCCGGCCAGGCCGGGACCGCAATCGCGCCCGCGGCGCCGACCCGGACGTGCTGGAGGTCCGCATCGCTGACCCCGGCCCGGACCCGGACCCGGGTCGAGTAGTCGGCGATCATCGCCACCGGTGTGCCCGGGCCGACGGTCTGGCCGACCTCGACGTAGACCTTGCCGACCACGCCCGCAACCGGGGCGCGGACCGGCGCGGGCCGGTAGTCCATTCCCGGAATGTCGTTGATGATGTGAAGGACCGGCTCGTTCTCGGCGACGCGCGAACCTTCGGGCCGGGCGATGCTCGTCACCCGGCCGGCGGTCTTGGCTATCGCTGCGGCCTGCCGGTCGCCGACGACGGTGCCGATGAGGCTGGTGGTGCGGATGACGGTTGCGCGGCGGGCCGGGACAACGGCGACGGCCTGGACCGCGCGCGTCTCCTCGCGGCCGCGCGGTCCGCAGCCGGGGAAGGAAACAAGAACCACAGAGACACAGAGGAGGAAGAGAAGGACCGGCGAACCCCGAAGCGGGTGTTCCTCCGCGACCGTCCGGTTCCCATGCGGGTCTTGTGATCTACTGGTTGTGAGTGTCCGGTGCATATCAGTTCTCCTCGATGCCCATCGCCCGGCGCAGGCCGGCCCGGGCAATGCGGTGGTTTGCCAGCGAACCCAGGTGCGAGACCCGGCTCCGGGTCAGCGCGAGTTGGGTGTCAAGATACTCGGTGTTGGTTATCATGCCGTTCTCGTAGGCGGTCTCGGCGAGTTCGAGCGCCTCGCGGGCGAGCTCGACGTTTTCGGACTGAAGCTCGATGTTCCGGCGCTCCTGTTCCAGCGTCGAATGCAGGGCCCGGACTTCGAGCGTGAGCGCCTCCTCGGTCATCGCCAGCGCGATGCGGGCCTGGCGCTCGCGGGCCCGGGCCTGGCGCAGGCGGCTGTGGTTCGCGCCGCCGGTGAAGAGCGGGACCGACGCACCGGCGGTGACGTTCCAGTCACTGCCCCAGCCGGGGTTGAAGCCGACCGGGTTCTTGTAGTCGTAGTTGAACTGGGCGAAGAGCGTGGGCAGGTTCGCGGTGCGGGCAATGCGGACCCCGTAATCCGCCATCCGCGCCGCCCGGCGGAGCTGTTCGAGTTCGGGCCGCTCGGCCAGCGCCGCGGCAATCGCATCATCGAGGGCGGTCGGTTCGGCTTCATACTTCACGTCACCGTCGAGCGCGACGGGCCGGTCCGGCTCGATACCGCAGGTGTTGCGCAGGGCGGCCAGCGCCAGCTCGGCGCCGCTTTCGACTCGGGCGAGCTCGGAGGCGAGGTTGCTCAGCCCGACCCGGGCCCGGCGCAGGTCGAGCCCGGTCGCGAACCCGCTCTCGTAGAGAGACCGCACCTGGCCGACGTGGCGTTCGAGCTGGCGCTGCGACTCGCGCATCAGCGCGACCATCTCCCGGGCCAGCATCGCGCCGTAGAAGGCTTCCACCGCCCGGCTACGGACCTGCTGGCGGGCGAGGCGCAGGCCCTGTTCCTCGACTTCCGCGCCGAGGCCGGCGATGCGCCAGGCGTTGATGAGCTTGCCCCAGGTGAACAGCGTCTGCTGGGCGGTGCCGCGCAGCAAGTAGTTGTTCGCTCCGCCCAGTGCCAGTTCCATCGTGTCAATGCCGATGACCATCGCAACCGAATCGGTGAAGCCGATGAGGTTACCCTGCGGGTCATAGACCCGGAGCGGGAACTGACCGTAGACCGGGGTCACCATCTGAAAATCGTTGACCGTGCCGAGCCGGGTGTAACTTGCCGAGGCGGAAAGCTGGGGCAGCATCGCGCCGAAGCTTGCCGAGCGGCCGGCGACCGCTTCCTCAACCCGGGCCCGGGCCTGGTGGATGGCGTGGTTGTTCGCGAGCGCCAGTTCGACCGCCTGTTCGGCATTGAGCACGAGCGTGTCCGCGGCCGCGGGCGCGAGCAGGGCGCAAAAGACAATCAGTAACGTTGTCCTCATGGTTTCTCCTTGGTTGCGGGGGCGGCAAGAATGCCGTGCAGGTAAGCGTCGAGGGCTTCCTCGAGCGGATTCTCAACCGGCAGTTGCTGGCGTTCGACCAGGATGCCGGCCGGGAAGTAGTGAATCAGCAGGGCCGCGGCCAGGTACGGGTTCACCGGTCGGAAGTCGCCGGAGGCGATGCCGGGCCGGATGATCTCGACCAGCGCTTCGATGATCGCCCGCATTCGCGGTCGGACCACCCGTTCAAGCCTGTCAACATCCAGTGAGGCGAAGTGGATTGCATCCGGCGACGACAGCGGGACGCCGCCGGCTCTCTGCCGGGCCATCTCGGCCCAGCCCATGAACACCGCTCTCAGCTTCTCGACCGGCGCGGCTTCGCAGGCGGCATTGGCCCGCACCGTGGCGAGCCCGTCTTCGAGCGTCTGCTCGACGAGGCCGTCAACGATATCCGCCTTGTCCTTGAAATAGAGGTAGACCGTGCCCTTGGCCACGCCCGCTTCGGCGGCGATGTCCTCTACCGTCGCGCGGGCATAGCCGTGCTCGGTAATGGCCCGGCGGGCCGCGGCCAGGATGGCCTGTCGCTTGTCGCAGTCCTTACTCATTATACTCCTTTGACTGACCGGTCAGTCATTAGATTGGCAAGGCAATTCGCTGAGGACCGGATCCTGCAGAGGAGGATTCCCGCGGGTGCGGGTCTCAGAACGAGTGCCGACCAACCACCGGACTCAGATTATACCGGCCCCGACCCGGCAATCAAGAAAAGGCCCGGGAAAGTTGCTCCCAGCCTTCAGAAGTTACCGGCGTGGCGCCGACGTCGTCGGACCGAAGATCAACATTGTCGAGCACAAGGCCCAATCGCATTCGGCGATTACGGACATCGCCCGGGGCTCTCCGGATGTAACGCCGGGCGTCGGCACCGTGGGACCGGCGTAGACGGGTGAGGAGTGAGCGGTCCGGTGTGCGGCGCAGACGCCGGCGGAGTGCGGTGCGCAGAGCCCAATGCCGACCCCGCCGGTCTGACCGGCACGGCTCCCGCCCTGTTCCCTATTGACGCCCCTGCCTCGGCCGACGGGGGGGTATACCCCGGGTATACCCCCCAACCGTCTCCTGAACCGACCC
>DSBX01000029.1 GCA_011049385.1 Caldifarciminota bacterium
CCGGCCGGCCAGTTCCCACGCCCGCTCGCTCAGCGAGATGAAGGCCAGGCCGGGCGGAACGCCGACCGCCTTCTGGGAACCGCCCACGACGCAGTCAACGTGCCAGTCGTCCATCCGAAGTTCGTCGGCACCGAGACCGGCGATTGCGTCCACGACCAGGTAACGGTTGAGCCGCCGGCAGATTTCGCCGATGGCCTTGATGTCGTTGAGCGCGCCGGTCGAGGTCTCGGTCAGGGTCGTAAAGACGCACTTGATGGTGTCGGTCGAACGCAGGTGCCGCTCCACCTCGACCGGCGGCACCGACTCGCCGTACGGCCGCGACAGCACGTCAATGTACGCGCCGAACCGGATGCAGAGCTCGCGCCAGCGCTCGCCGAAACGCCCGACGGTCGCGACCAGCGCCTTCTCGTTCGGGAGCACCAGGTTGGCGACCGCCGCCTCCATCGCGCCGGTGCCGGACGACGTCAGTACGTAGACCTCGTTGCCGGTCACCATCATCTTCTGCAGTCCCTTCTGCACCGAAGCGTAGAGCTTGCTGAAGCTCTCCTCGCGGTGGTAGACCAGTTCGGAGGACATCAGCTGGAGGATGCTGTCCGGCACGTTCACCGGCCCGGGTGTGAAGAGCCGGTACTTGGGCCGCACCTTCGACTTGCTACTCATCGAATGTCTCCTTTGTCTTCTTGATTGCGCAGAATTCGCCGCACATCGTGCAGACACCGTCGGTCCGCGAGCGGTTAGCCTCGAACACCGCCCGGGCCCGGTCCGGGTCAATCGCCTGCTTCCACATCTTCGGCCAGTCGAGCGCGGCCCGGGCCTGCGACATCCGCAGGTCACGTCGAACGGCGGCAGCGTTACCCCGGGCGATGTCGGCCGCGTGGCCGGCGATGCGGGAGGCGATGACGCCCTGGTGCACGTCCTCGATACCGGGCAGACCGAGGTGCTCGGACGGCGTCACGTAACACAGGAAATCGGCCCCGAACCAGGCCGCCAGCGCCCCGCCGATTGCCCCGGCAATGTGGTCGTAGCCGGCCGCGACATCGGTCACCAGCGGACCGAGCAGGTAGAACGGCGCGCCGGCGCAGATCTCCTTCTCAAGCCGGACGTTGGCCTCGACCCCGGACAGAGGCACATGCCCGGGCCCCTCGACCATCGTCTGGACCCCGGCCGCGCGTGCCCGCTCGACCAGTTCGCCGATGGTCAAGAGCTCGGCCACCTGGGGCTCGTCGGTCGCGTCGGCCAGCGCTCCGGGCCGGAGCCCGTCGCCGATGCTGAGCACCGCGCCGTAATGCTTCGCCATCGCCAGCAGTTCATCGTAAAACTCGTAGAGCGGGTTCTCCCGCCGGTTGAACCGCATCCACTCCGCCATCATCGCCCCGCCCCGCGAGACGATGCCGCAGACCCGGCCGCACTCGCGCAGGGTCTGGACGTTGGCCCGGGTGACACCGCAATGGACCGTGACAAAATCCACGCCGTCGGCGAGGTGTTTCTCAACTCCGGCCAGCACCTCGCGCGGTTTGGCGTGGAGCCAGGATCGGCGCCGGCCGCGCGCGTCGAGCGCGACCTGGTAGACCGGCACCGTTCCGACCGGCACCGGCGACTCGCTGATGATGGCCCGGCGAATCTCGTCAACCTCGCCACCGATGGAAAGGTCCATCACCGTATCCGCGCCGGCCTTCACCGCGGCCTGCAGTTTGGCCAGTTCCTGCTCGACGTCACTGCAATCGGGCGAGGTCCCGATATTGGCGTTGACCTTGACCCGGGTGCCTTCGCCGACCGCCAGCGGCTCGATCTTCCTCCGGCGCCGACTGCGCACGAGCACCACCCGGCCTTCCTTCACCGCCTGGCGAAGCCGGGCCGGGCTGGTGCCCTCCCGCCGCGCGATGCGCTCAATCAACTCCGTCTTCACTGACAAGTTCCTCCAATGCGACGACCTGTTCGAATTCATCATCGTACTTCACGTTCACCCGGCGCAAGGGCACGTCAACGGCAATGACCTCGCCCGGCCCACGCCGGGTCCGCACCCGCCCGCCGACGCGGGGCATGCTCGCCAGCGCCTCCCGGTAGCTGTCCTCCTCGAACTTAAGACAGCAGAGCAGCTTGCCGCAGATACCGGAGATCTTGGCCGGCTCGACAAAGAGGTCCTGCAGGCGGGCCATCCGCAGGGTAATCGGTATCATCTCGCTCAGGTGCGAGCGACAGCAGACCTCGCGGCCGCAGGCGCCCAACCCGCCGACCATGCGGGCATGGTCGCGCACTCCCACCTGCTTGATGGCAACGCGGGCGTTCAGGGCCGAGGACATCGTCTTGTGCAGGGCCCGGAAGTCCAGCCGCTGCTCGGAGATGAAGTAGAAACAGACCTTCTTTCGGTCCCACCGCCAGTGAGCATCAACGACCTTCATCTTCAGGCCGAAGCGGTCGCGCTGACGCCGGAACAACTCCAACACGCGCTGGGTCTTCTCGGCCAGTTCCCCGGCCTGCTTCATGTCGTCCTCGGTCGCGAGCCGGACCACCATGCCGCTGCTCTCGACCGCGTCCACCAACCCGGTCACCCGGCCCATGTCCTCACCCTCCTCGTCGTGGACGATGACCATCTCGCCGGGTTTCGGCTCCAACCCCAAGGGCAGGCTGAACACCTCGGTCCGGAAGACGTGCAGTTGACAGACGACCGCGTTCCGGCCGGCGCCGCCCTCGGGTCGGACCAGACCCGGAGAACAGCAGTCCGCGCAGTCACCGCTCAACGGAACATCTCCTGCTCGTCCGGCGTCAACATGCTCTCGTAGCCGGTCCGGGTTTCGTCCGGGCTGTTGGTCCAGACCAGCCGGTAATCGTTACTGCCGGTCACGTCAACGAAGACGAAAGCGTAACCCTGGTTGAAATAGCGCCAGTACTCGCGCGGCCGACGGTCCACCTCGATCTCCCGGCGCTCAATCCCATCCGGCTCGCCATACTTGATATATATCCGACCCCGGTCGGTCCGGATTCCGTCCGTGCCCGCCACCCGGTAGCGCTCGCGCGCGGTTTCCATACGCCGGGCGAACTCGGCCAGGTTGTGCCGGGACCAGAACCGGGTCAGAAACACCTGCTTGCCCGAATCGCTGAGCGCTTCGTAGTAGGCCAACTCGCGCGGGCTGGCGATAAACTCCAACCGATCGTGGTAGTGCGCCTCGAGTTGGGTCATCTGCAAGCGGTAGGTGACACCGGACGCGCGCTCCTCCTCTTCGCCGGCGATACGGAACCGGGCCGACCGCTCCGCGCGCGCACCGGTCGCCCGGTCGTCAAGCACGACCGCCAAGCGGTAATCACCCGGCACCAGCCCAGCCACGCTCAGTCCAAGCGCGGCCGCAGTCTGCACGCGGGCGCCCTTGAACCTGGTCTGCGGGCTCGCCACCAGCGTCTCCGGTGCCGCGGCCCGGACGATTGCCACCTTCAGGTTATAGCTGTCCGCCGCCGCGCTCAGATTGTAACCCTCGCAGTAGAAGAACACCCGCTCCGCCCCATCACCACCGAAACTCCGCGCCGGGTTGGGCACAACAGAGAACCCGCCCGTGACCGTGTCGTGGATAATCCCGGCCGCGAGCTGAAGCGTGCTCAGGTCCGGCCGGCCGGTAAACGCCGGTACGCTGATGCTATCCGCGTGCGCATCCAGTTCGACCATTCCCGGCTCCTCGGCCTCAGCCGGTTCGTCGAGGCCGAGCAAGGTCACTCGCAGGGAATAGCGGCCCGGTAGCACCGCCAGGCTGAACCCGTCGACGAAGCTTCGCTTCGCCGCCTCGGCCGCGGCGAAAGACTCGATGGCCGCACGCCGGTAGAGCGTCGCCTCCTGTTCGAAGCCGGTCCCCCGCAGTTCGAACCGGACCGCGAACATCGCCTCGAGCCCACCCTCGAACTCCGAATAGTCCAACATACCGTAAGGCACCGCGTAGAATACCTCCACCCGGGTCGAATCGCCCGACCCGGCGAAAGCAGCCCAGTCTACGCTCAGACGCGGACCGGCCGACGCGGCGGTGGCAAGACAGAACAGGACTGCGAAAACGCTCATGACTCCCGGTTCTCGGTTTTTCATTAGAAGCTCCTCGGGGCCTCGAAGACGAACTCGCCGAAACCGTACCGATCGACGAAGACGAACCTCAGGCCCAGCGAATAGTAGTTCCATATCTCGTAGGCATAGGCATCCAGCTCAAACGGCCGGACCTCACGCTGGTCGGGCGGTCCCAGCTTCACGTAAACCTGGGCCCGGTCACTGCGGTAGCCGCGGTCGCCGCGGCTGAAATGCTCCTCGGCGTACTCGATGCGCTCGAAATACTGCTCCTCGCGCTCGATGTTGCCCGGCGTGGAAACCGGATCAACGCTGTCCCAGAAATCGCGCCAGGCACGCTCGCGATCCTCCCGAGCAGTCGCGCGCAGCTCCCGCATCTGCTCCGGGGTCGCCACCCAGAGCAGGCGGTCCACCCGGTCCCGCCAGCCTGCATCATCTTGGAAGAACGGCACCTCGAATCGGAACCGAGCCTGGGCACGCAGACGGCCCGGCCCGCCGGTGCCGGTCGCCTCGAGCAGGTACTCGCCGGCCGGGAAACGGGCGCCGCCCGCGGAATCCACCAGCGGTTCGGCCAGCCGGGCGTATCTCCTGCCGGCCGATTCCGCCACCGCGACAGTAAGGGCAAGAACCGTCCGACGGCCCATAGCAACGGTGAACCGGATGCTGTCCGGCCCGGGCCGTTCCAGAACCTCGGCCAGCACCTCGAGCGTATCCTCAAGGCCCAAGGCCCGGGCCGGGCTCACCTCACCCGACCGTACGAACAACAACCGCAAGCCGATACTGCCCTCGGCCAGCTTGAAAGAAGAGGTCGCCCGGCGCTGACTGCCCAGGTCGCGCACCTCCAACCGCACCTGGTGCGCGCGGTCCGGTATGGCCAGCGTCAGCGTGCCGGCGACCCGGGCCCGGCGGTCAATGGTCTCATCATAGTCGGTCACGCTCAACCGCCGCTCCTGGAAATCCCCGCTCACCGGGTTACCGCGGCCGTCGAGCAGATCCACACCGACCCGGAAGCCGGCGGCAAACCCGGAGTCGGTACGGAGGAAGGCAAGAGAAGTGTGCGGGATGTCGTAGCTGATTTCGATCTGGCGCTCCGCATCATGCAGGGCATACACCGCCTGGTCCAGGGTCAATTGGAGATTCCCCTGCACCGGCAGTGCCGCGAGGAGCAACAACCCGGTCAGCAACATCGAATCGTTAGTGTAATGCTCTGCCCGACCGAATCAAGCCCGCCGCACGACCCGAAGGACCTGCCTGGACACATCTCCGGCGGGGTTGGATTTGACAAACGGGCGGGGATGTCCGACAATCGAATCAGGTTTATGCCAGCTTCTGCCCCACCATCCGATCCCCGGGTCCCGGTCGCCGCCGAACGCGGCCTGCCCGTCCTGCATCCGACCCGGTACAGACAGGCTGTTCCGAAGTCGAAGTCGTGTCGGCAGGGACCGGGCTCTGAGCCCTGGCTGGCGATGGGTTTCACCACGCCCGCCGCGGTCCCTGCCGGAAAAGAATGAGTCAATGGATACTTCAATGCCCGAGAGCCTGAACCGCCTGCGGCCGTTCCTGCCCGAACTGGTGGCCGAGGTGCGCAAGCGCGCGCCCCATGCCTGCGCACTGGTCACTCGCCGGGGCGGGACCTTCGTCGTCAAGTCTCCGCACGAGGAGACGGTCAACCCGATCCCGCCCGACCCGGGCATCCGCATTTCGGCCTGGGACGGCACCGGCTGGCGTTCACTCGCGACCGCCCGGCTCGACGACCGCGACTACCTGCTCGGACTCGCCCGTGAGCTGGCCGGGTCGTTGTCGGTCAAGGACGGACCGGTCCCGGAAACCGGTCCCGCGCTGGACCGGCATTTCCGCACCGCCTTTGCCCGCGATCCGCTGGCGGTCGAAACCGCAGAGCGTCAGGCGCTGGTCAGCCGGATCCAGGCCGAGGTCGCCGGGCGTGACAAGCGGGTGGCGATGGCCCGGGCGGCGGCCGTGGCAGAGGTCGAGTACCGACTGTTCTGCGACGGCCCGCGCCTGCTCTCGAGCGAAACCATCCGCTCACTGCTGTTTACCGTCGCGATTGCGGTCGCCGAAGGCCGACAGGTGCAGAACTACGATTCCCTGTCCGGGTCAGGTTGGGAGGCGCTGTCCGGCGCGGACAAGGACTGGTCGCACCGGGTTGCCGACGACGCGGTTGCCTGCCTTGACGCGGTGCCGATCGACCCGGGTGAGCATATCTGCGTCCTCGACCCGGACATCACCGGTACCCTCGCCCACGAATCGTTCGGCCACGGCTGTGAAATGGACACGCTGATGCGCGGCGCGGCCCGGGCCGCGTACTTCGTCGGCAAGCGGGTCGGTTGCGACCTCGTCAACATCGTTGACGAACCCGACCGGCCCGGTACCGCCGGCACCGTCTTCTTCTCCGACGACGGCGTGCTCGCCGAAGAACCGGTGGTGCTGGTACGGAACGGCATTCTCCAGCCGACGCTGATGTGCGACCGCTACTCCTACCTGATGATGAAAGACCGCTTGCCCGGGCTCCGGCAGTCCGCCTCGGGCCGGCTCGAATCGTGGAACCATCCGATCTACGCCCGGATGACCTGCACCTACTTCGTGCCCCGGCCCACGAAGCAGGGCGGGCTGACGAAGGAAGAGATGATTGCCGCGACCGACCGGGGCGTTCTGCTCGAACGGCTGACCTCCGGGATGGAAGACCCGCTCGGCTGGGGCGTCCAGCTCCAGGTTCTGCGCGGCCGGGAAATCGCCGGCGGCAAGCTCACCGGTCGCCTGCACTACAAACTCGGGGTCACCGGCTACGTGCCCGACGTGCTGGCGAGCGTGGACGCGGTCGGCACCGGCCTCGACACGAGTGGGGCCGGTATGTGCGGCAAGGGCCACAAGGAATGGGTCCGCAACGCCAGCGGCGGGCCCTGGCTCCGCTGCAAGATGAAACTCGGTTAGGAGGCGACGATGAACATCAAGCGAATAGCGGCTGCGCTCGACCTGGCCGAACGCGTCAGCGCCTGGTTCTTCACGCTCCAGCGCCGGGAGGAAACGACCATTATCCGCCTGCCCGGCATCTACTCGGTCGCGGCCGGCGAGTTCCAGGTCGAATCGAACCCCTACCCGCGCGAGGTGATCTCGGTCCGCTCCGAATCGGCCGCCTGCCGGGTTTTCTCCGAGTTCGAGGCCGACGGCAAGACCTGGCGCGGCGACGCCGCCGGCCAGTTCACCGACGACGACGACGCCTCGACGGCCGAAGTCATCGCCGGGCTCGTCGCCGCGGCCCGGAATCAGCAAAACCCGCCCTATCCACTTCCCGCCGCGGACGAAACCTGCCCGGACACCCAGCTCGCGGACCCGGCTCTGGCGGAGCTCGAACCGGCCGCCCTGCCCGAGAAGGCCCGGGCGTTCATTGACGCGGTCGTGGTCGAGACCGACCGGCTGGATGGCATTGCCGTCTCGAACGCCGAGCTCTTCATACACCGCCTGCACAACAGCTTCCGCTCCGGCGCCGGACACGCCTTCGACTACCCGGCGACCCGGATGCTGGCAGAAATCTGTTTCCTTGCGCGTCCGGGCAAAGACAAGGTCGGCGAGCATACCGCCCGGCTCTCGGCCCGGAGCCTGGTCGACCTCGACCCGGCCGCCATTGTCGGCGAGTACGGCATCGCCGCCCGTGACATCGCGCTGGCCGGCCCGCCGCCCTCATTCACCGGCCCGGTGGTCCTGCTCGGCGAGCCGGCCGCGGACTTCTTCCAGCTCAACAGCTCGCCACTCGGGTTCCACGCTGGCTCGCGCTCGGTGTACGAAAAGACCTCGCGCCACGCAACGGGCAAGCCCTGCTGTGCCGGCGAACTCAGGGGCGAGCCGCTCAACCTCGTCTCCGACCCGCTCGTGCCGCTCGGGCACTTAAGCGCGCGCTCCGACCACCTGGACGGTGGCCCGGTCCGTGCGGCCACCGTCTGCCGCGACGGCAACTGGGACGAACTGCTCGGCACCCGGCGCTACCACCACCTGCTCGGCCTGCTCGACCAGGGCATACTGCCGCCCGGCGGGCCGGGCAACACCATCATCCCGGCCGGCCCGACCCCAGTCCGCGACCTGCTCTGCGACTGCGGAGACGCGGTCGTGGTCCGGGCCTTTTCCGCATTCGAGGCGGACCCGAACTCCGGCCGCTTCTCCTGCGAAATCCGGCTCGGCGAACTGCGCCGGGGCGACGACGTCAGCCCCTTCACCGGGGGCCTCCTTGTCGGCGACTGGTTCGAGGCCATTGCCGACACCCACTACTCGCAAGAGACGCAGGTCCAAGGCGGCTATCGCGGCCCGCTCGCGGTCCGCTTCAACCGGCTCCGGGTGGCGGGCTAGGCGACCCGCGTGCGTTTCGACGACGCCCGAACACGAAGGAGCAGGAGATGAAACTGCGCGAGATTACCCCCGAAGAACTGAACCCGGAAGCCTACGCCGAGGAGCAGGCCCGGGAAATCCGCCGTGCGGTCGGCGACGGCACCGCCATCAACGCCCTGTCCGGCGGCGTGGACTCGTCGGTCGTCACCCTGCTCGGCCACCGGGCGCTCGGCGACCGCCTGCACACCGTCTTCGTCGAAAACGGCCTGATGCGCGACGGCGAGGCCGACCGCATCGTCAAGCTCTTCGCCGGGCTCGACGTGAAGGTGGAACTGGTCCGGGCCGAGGATGTCTTCTTCGGCGCGCTCGCCGGCCTCACCGACCCGGAGCAGAAGCGCGAGGCCATCACCCGCGCCTTCTACCAGGACGTCTTCGGCCGGCTCGTGCGCGGGGGCGGCGCCAAGCACCTCCTCCAGGGCACCAACCTCACCGACGTCGAAGAGACCGTCGCCGGCGTCAAGCGCCAGCACAACATCCTCTCCCAGCTCGGCATTGACCCGGAGCGGAGGTACGGCTACCGGGTCATCGAACCGGTGCTCTGCCTGCGCAAAGCCGCCATCCGCAGGCTCGGCCGGGCGCTCGGCCTGCCCGGGGAGCTCTGCGGCCGGCCGCCCTTCCCCGGCCCGGCGCTGGCCGCCCGCGTCGTCGGCGAGGTCACGCCGGAGCGGGTCGCGCTCATCCGCCGGGCCACCGCCATCGTCGAGGAACTGCTTGAAGGCTCCGGCGCGTTCCAGTACCTCGCCATCCTCCACGAGGACCGGGTCACCGGCATGCGCGACGGGAAGCGCGAATTCGGATGCCAGGTCGAAGTCCGGTGCTGGGACTCCGAGGACGCCCGCACCGGCCGGCCGACCCGGCTGTCCTTCGACCTGCTGGATACGATGGCCGCGCGGATCACCGGCGAGGTGCCGGGCGTGGTCAGCGTCACCTACAACGTCACGACCAAGCCGCCCTCGACCATCGAAGCCATCTGACCGGAAGCGAAGCGGCCGGGAACTGCGCCCCGGCCGCTCGCTTCGTACTGCGGTCTAATCGACCACCAGCTTGCTCGACACCGACCGGCCGCCGGCATCGAGACAACAGAAGTACACGCCGCTCGCGACCCGTTCGCCGCGGCTGTCGGCAAGATTCCAGCTCGCCCGACCGGCACCCGGCTCGGCCCGGCCCGTGAACAGCGTCCGTACCAGCCTGCCGCCGGCATCGTAGATGCCGACGCTGACCTCGCCCGCGTGCGGCAGGGCCCAGTTCACCGTCACCTGCCTGCGCACCGGGTTCGGCGCGGTCTCAAGCCGGACCGAAAGCGCGGGCCGGACCGGGTCGAACTCCTCGGTCCCGACCAGCCCGGAAACATAGTGCAGGGCGTTCCTGATCACCAGCGCCCAATCGCCGGTGCGCTCCGGTCGCGGAAAGATGCCCGGGTAGCTGTTGACACCTACCACCTTCTGGTTGGCACTGACCGCCACGTAGGGTCTGCCATCGGTCCAGCGCGCAACCGAGTCCGGGCTGGTGAAAGAGGTGGTAGCAGCGAAGTACTCGCCGACCGCGGAAACACCGGACATTACCGGGTGCCCGCTGTTGTACCAACCCAGGGTTGTCGCCTGATGGGTGTTGGTGCCGACCCCGATCGTCGCGTAGTCACCGGTCATCAACCGGCCTCCCAGGTTCCAGCCGGTCGAGTAGCTGAAATGGCAAGGAACCACCCCGCCACCCGCATCCACGTAGTCGGCCAGCACGTTGCCCAGCGCAACCGAGTCGTTGTAGGCGTAGTTGGAGTGTAACCCGACCGCATTGTAGGGCATCAACTCGGTAAGCGTCGGGGTATAGCTCTGCACGTCGAGGTAGGTCAGCGTGTCACCCAACGCCTGCAGTCGCACGCCCAGCGTCGTGTCCGGCGGCCCGTAGTCGGAGTACAGCCTGAGGAAACTGCGCTCCGCGACCGACGGTTCGATCGCTCCGCGCTCAACCGTGTTCAGGAAACTCGCCCCCCAACCACAGACCGCGAGCAAGGTATCACGGTATATCGTGCCGCCGTGGGAACGCCGGGCGGTCTGCAGGTTATCGGTTGCTTCCCAAGTCCCGGTCGCCACAGTATAGGCCCAACTCTGGTTGACAATCACACCCGAGGCGTTGTACCCGCCGAAGACGTAAAACACCCGGCCGTGGGCCGGGTCGTGGTAGGCCGCGCCCGCGCCCCAGGTCATCGCGAAAGGCATCGCCGGGCCGGTCGTCCAATCGTCACCGGAAATCGAGTACTTCAGCAAGTGCGTCGTGCCGTTATAGGGTGTGCCCGGCGCGGTATGGCCGCCGATGAGGTAGATGGTGTCGCCCGCCGCCAGCGCGACCTGGCTCCGAAGCGCCATCGGCATGTCGGCCATCGCCGTCACGGCATTCGTCGCCGGGTCGTAGCGGTAGGTCTTGTTGATGGTCGCCGACGCCGCCACCCCGCCGAAGATGTAGGCGTTGCCGCCCGCGGCCGCCATCGCGTAGTACATCATGCCGGTCTGCGGCATCGCCGCGCCCGCGGTCCAG
>DSBX01000260.1 GCA_011049385.1 Caldifarciminota bacterium
AACTGGAACAGCGGTGCGTGCGGGCCGATTCGTCGCTGACCTCGATTGTCGGCAGTGCGGTGGACGGGGTCGTCACGCTCGATACCGAGCTCAGAGTGCTGAGCTGGAGCCCGGCCGCCGAGGCCGCGACCGCGCTCCGGGCCGCGGATGCGGTCGGCCGCGGCCTGGCCGAGCTCTATCCCGATTTTGAGAAGGCCGGCTTCCTCGCGCCGGTCCAGCGCACCCTGCGCGAGCAGAAGACCGGCCGCCACGAGGGGTTCTACCACGACGGCCGGGAGGAACACGCCGGCTGGTACTCGGTGACGAGCTACCCGTTCGAAACCGGGGTGATGCTCATCGTCCGCAATCTCACCGAGCAGTACCGGGTCCGGCTCGACTGGCGCCGCTCCGAGGCACGCCTGCGCGCCCTGCTCGCAAACCCGGGGCTCGTCGTCAGCCTCAAGGACCGCGAGTTCCGCTACCGGCTCGCCAACGCACCGGCACTGCGGACCCTCGGCCTCGTGCCGGATGCCGCCTTCGAGACGAAGCGCGACTCGGACCTGCTCAAGAAGCCGATTGCCGAACTGCTGGCCGAGCACGACCGCAAGGCGCTCGCCGGCGACGGCCCGGTCGAGCTCGACCTCGCCCTGCCCGACGCGGTGAGCCCGGAGTCGGCCTGGTACCGGCTGGTCAAGACGCAGTTCCGGGACCTGGACGGCGACGTGATGGGCGTGCTCACCGTCGGCTGGGACGTTTCCCGTCAGGTCCACGCCTATCAAGAGCTGGCCCGGCGGCGGGCCTGGCTTGAAAAACTGCTGGCCGAACACGGCCGGCTGGCCGACGAGGCGGCGGGTGAACTCAAGCGCTGGCAGGCCTGACCGGGCCCGGCTCGAGCGGCTCGGGGCGGCGCTGGTCCTGCTCCTGCTCGCCCGGGTCGCGGTCGCGTCGCGCATCTGGACCCCGGCCGAGTTCGAGGCCGCGGCCTGCGAACGACGCCCTGCGCTCGCGGCCCGGCCCGACCTGCTCGACCCGTCGCCGCGACGCTACAACTACCTCGAACGCATCCGGCTGATGGCCGACTTCGTCGCCCGCTTCCAGGTGGACGATTCGACCTCGCCCGACTTCGGCGGCATCCGCGAGGCCAAGCACCAGCCCCACATCATCGAGACCGACAATACCCAGGAGGCAATCTGGGTCTGGTCGCGCTGGTACGAGCTGACCGGCCGGGACGACTACCGCGAGAACATCCGCCGGGCCTGGCACTACGTGCACAACTTCCCGGCCTGGCGCGAGCACGAGGGCAACCCCCAGAACATCTGGTACGCGGTCTGGAACTGCGGGCTCGGCTTCATGGCCGAATCCCGCTACCGGGCCGCCTACGGCGACACGACCTTCCGCGCCTACGCCGACTCCTGCCGGGGCTTCTTCCTCGAAAACCCGCTCTCGCCGGTCGGCTTCCGCGGTAACTTCGTCACCGGCCAGTCGTCGGGGATGGCCTACGCCCACGCGCTGGAAACCGGCGATGCGCCGCTCCGCGACTCGGCGCTCGCCCGCGGCGCCCGGGTCCGGGACTGGATCGAGGAAGACGCCGCGGCCCGGCTCGCGGTCGGCGACTGGGCGATGTCCGGCGGCACCGCCTTCTGGGGCGTGGCCAACACCGTCGGCCGGGCGGACACCGCCGCCGGCCGGCGCTGGGTCGAGACCTACGCCGAAAGCCTGCCCGGCTTTCACCCCACCGGCTCCTGGAACTGCTCGCACAACATCTGGCTCGCCAACGCCTACCGGGCCGCGGCCGAGCGCGGCGGCGACATCCGCAACTGGCGCATGCACCAGTACCTGCTCGACACCCTGCTCACCCTCGACACCGACCGCGACGGCGGCATCCCGGCCACCTGGACCGACCCGCCCTCCCGGGACCAGACCTGGGTCTCGACCTACCTTCACTTCATGGCGATGGACGTCTACACCACGCCGACCTTCGACCGCGACGCGGCCCAGCTCGAATTCGTCACCTTGGACCGGCTGTTGATTGCGCCCGACAGCGTCGAAGTCCGCCCCGCCCTCGCCAACGTCGGCCTCAAAGACCTCACCGGCGCGGTCACGACCGTCACCGGCCCGGGCTACCACGCCGAGCGCACGACGCCGCTTCCCTTCCTCGCCATTGACACGCTCGCCCTGCCCCGGCTCGCCCTGCCCGCCCCGGGCCGGTACGCGCTGGCGGCGGTCACCGCCGCGCCCGGCGACGAGAACCCGGCCAACGACACCGCCCGGGTCGAGTTCAAGGTCTACGGCATCCGCACCGTCTCGGGCACGCTCACCGACTCGGCGACCTCGGCACCGATCCCGGCCCGGCTCTACGTCACCATCGCCGGCGACACGCTCGTCCGCGACTCGGGCCGGACCGACCCCGGCGGCAACTTCACCCTGAGCATCATTGACACGACCATCGCGATAACCTGCCGGCCCGAAGCGCCCTGGTACCGCCGGACCTGGGAGTTCGCCATCACCGGCGACACCTCGGTGAGCCTCACCTCCCCGACCGCCCACCTCCTGCTCGTCAACAACGACCCGGCCGCGGGCTACCGGCACTACTACACCGACGCGCTCGACGCCATCGGCGTGACCTGGTGCGCCTGGTCCCGCCCGGACTCGGGCCCGCCGCCCTGGCACGTCGTCCCGGCCCTGCGCACGCCGACCGTCATCTACTACACCGGTGATGCGACCACCGGCACCGTCCCGGCCCCGGACCGGGACAGCCTCGCGGCCCGGGGCGAAGACCGGCTCAACCTCCTGCTCACCGGCCAGGGCATCGCCGCCGAACTGGCCGGCACCGCCTTCCTCGAAGACTTCTGCGGCGTGCGCTACGACTCGACGCGGGCGCCCGGGTTCTTCGTCTTCGGCGACCGGGCCGACTCGCTCGGCCGGCTCATCCACGCCTTCGCCGTCACCGGCGGCGACGGTGCCGGCAACCAACGCTCCCGCGACGCGCTCTCCCCTCTCCGCAACGGCGCGGCGACGATGCTCGTCCACGACACCCTGGCCGGTATCGGCGCCGGCATCCGCCGCACCGACGCCGCGACCGGCAGTCGCATCATCACCCTCGGCTTCGGCTTCGAGGCCGCGAACCGGCCCAGCTCCCGGCCCGACTTCCTCGACCGCCCCGCGCTGATGGAACGGATGCTCTCCTGGTTCCGGGTTCCGACCGGCGTTGCCGAGCCGAAGCCGGCCCGGCCGCCGCTTGCCGCCCTGCGCGCCCGGCCCAACCCGTTCTGTGCCGTCGTCCGATTCGAAGCCGCGCAGATGCCAGGCGAGCGGCTCATCATCCGTGACGTCACCGGTCGGCCGGTCGCCCGACTGCGTCTCGGCGACGATTCGACGGTCGCCTGGGACGCCCGCGACCTGCCCGCCGGCGTCTACTTCATAACGCCGGAGCGGGGCCGCGCGGCCCCGCTCCGTGTCGTCCGCCTGCGCTGACGCTCAGACCATCCGGCTGCCGTTGATCTCGAGCGCGTAACGGCAGTGCAGGTAATCGGCCGCCCGCCGCGATATCACCATCCGCGACATGAAGATCTCAAAATACTCCATCACCGGCGCGATGCTCGTATCAACCCGAAGCTGGAGAGTGATGGTCCGCTTCTCCTTGTCCACCACCAGCTTCGAGTTGCGCACCGCGTAGTTGACCCGGTCGTGGATGTCGAACTTGATGAACGCCGGGTTGCGGACCCGCGAGCGGTGCACGTCGGCCTTGTCGGCCAGGATGAGCGCGGCCGACACTTCCGAAACCGGGTTGCCGCCCTCCTCGTGATGGTTGCCGACCGCGCCCAGCATCCGGGCCAGCTCGTCGTGGCCCATACCCAACCGGGCCAGGATGTCACGGGCGAGCAGGGCGCCGGTCCACTCGTGCCGCCTGCGGTTGACCGCGTTGCCGATGTCGTGAAGGTAGCCGGCAATCGCGGCCAGCTCCGCGGTGCGTTCATCGCAATCGAGGTCCCGGAGCAACTGGCGGGCGTTCTTGGCGACGAGCCGGCAGTGCCGCTCGCCGTGCTCGGTGTAGCCGAGCATTTCGAGCTGGCGGTCGGACTCGTGGATGAGCACGCGGACCTCCGGGTCGCGGGTGACCTCCTTGAGACTGAGCATCGGCGGCCCGGCTACTGCCGTCCCCCGGTGTCGGTCAGACTGCCGTCCTTGAGCGCGGTCTTCAGGTACTGCTCGTACTCATCGAGAAGCTTGTCGTCGCCGACCATGTGGTTCTTCCAGCGGATCGAGACCTCGTTCGAGCCGAAGGTCTTGTCGAGGAAGATCTGGATCTTCGGCCCGGAGTTGTAGTTCTTGTCGAGCAGGATGATGCCGCTGGAGTTGGGATTGTCGCCGCAGACCTCGTAGTGCTCGCAGGCCTTCTCGACATCGTAGTCCCACAGCTCCGGCCCCTTGACGACCCGCTTGTAGAGCAGAAACTCCAGCAGGTTATTGGCGACCCCGAGCATGATCAGGTAGTCTTCCATCGGCGCCGAACCGGCCATGTGATTGATGAGCGGCAGGTGCAGGCAGGTACCGAACTCGCCCCGACCCTCGCCGTAGAACACCCGTTCCGGGTTGATGAAGTTGACCAGGTCCTTCCGACCGTAGTAGAGCACGACGCCCCGCTCAGATCCTGCCGGCCGCGTGCTTGCGCTTCAGGTTCTCGAGCATGTCCTGCGTCATCCGGTCGAGGTCGTAGTCCGGACTCCAGCCCCACTCCTCGCGCGCCGCGGTGTCGTCCACCGACATCGGCCAGGAGTCGGCAATCTGCTGGCGGAAGTCCGGCTCGTAACTGCACTCGAACCCGGGCATGTACCTGGCGATGCTCGCCGCCAGCTCGCCGGCCGAGAAGCTCATCGAGCCGACGTTGAAGTCGGAATGGTGCTTGAGCTTCGAGACGTCACACATCATCAGGTCAATCGTCGCCTTGATGCAGTCGGGCATATACATCATCGGCAGGCGGGTGTCCTCGCGGACGAAGCAGGTGTAACGGTTCTGCCGCACCGCCTCGTAGTAGATGGCGACCGCGAAGTCGGTCGTGCCGCCGCCGGGCGCAGTCTCGTGGCTGATGATACCGGGATAGCGCAGCCCCCGGACGTCGAGCCCGTACTTGTAGAAGTAGTAGTCGCCCAGCAGTTCGCCCGCGACCTTCGACACCCCGTACATCGTCTTGGGCTTGAGAATCGTGTCGTTGGGCGTATTGTCGCGCGGGGTCTCGGGCCCGAACACCGCTATCGAACTCGGCACGAGCACCTGCGCCATCTCGTGCTCGCGGGCGCACTCAAGGACGGTCAGGAGGCCGTTGACGTTGACGTCCCAGGCCAGCATCGGCTTCTGCTCGCCGACCGCGGAGAGGATGGCGGCCATGTGAACGATGGTGTCAATGTCGTGCTTGCGGACGACCTCTTCGAGCGTCTCGCGCTTGCTGACGTCAATGAAGTAGAACGGGCCGGAGTTCTTGAGCTCATCGCTCGGCGCGGTCTTGCGGCCGGTGGCGACGACGTTGTCGGCGCCAAACCGCCTGCGCAGGGCGAGCGTCAGTTCCGAACCGATCTGGCCGACCGCGCCGGTGACGAGGACCTTCTTGATCTCGCGCTTACTGGTCATGGGTGAATTGCTCCTTTAGCACAGTATACCTCGAACGGTTTGCGACCTCAACTATACACCGGTCGCGCCGGACGTCAAAGGGAAACGCTTCGGTCTGGACAACGGCTCGGGCAAGGCTATACTCAATTCTGCGGTTCGAAATGGTGAGTGTAGCTCAATTGGTTAGAGCACCTGACTGTGGCTCAGGATGTTGGGGGTTCAAGTCCCCTCACTCACCCTTGGACGCGGAACGGATGCCGCGAACGTCGGGCTTCGCGCACTACACCGGCCTTCTGTTCCGTCTTCTCCGGTCAGGCGCCCGTAGCTCAACCGGACAGAGCGCCGGGCTTCGAACCCGTAGGTTGCGCGTTCGAGTCGCGCCGGGCGCATCTGGCAGGACAACTTGATGACCGAGCATCAGAAGCTTTGCCCCGCTAGCTCAACTAGGCAGAGCAACGGATTCTTAATCCGTGGGTTGCAGGTTCGATCCCTGCGCGGGGTACTTTGATTCCGCACCAGGAGGTGCCCATGACCGAAGAGACCGTCCCGGCCCCGGTCCTGCTCCCCCGCCAGGCCGAACGCTGGCAGGCACTGGTTGACATCCTCTACATCTTCCAGCTCGTCTCGCTCTACCTGTTCAGCGCCGTCTACCCGTTCGTGGGGCTGTTCTACGGCCTCCTGCTGATGCTGGGTTCGGTCTCACCCCGGGCGAAGAAGGTCGGCCGCATCTGCCTCATAATCGGCATCGTCAACACCGCGCTCTTCGCCGTCGGCCTCGTGCTGTTCCTCGTCCTGGGCCTGGCCGGTGTGCTTGCCGGCCTTGGGGAGTAACCGCCGGTGAACGTCCTCCTCGGCCTGTGCTTCCTGCTGGCCGCGGGCCTGTACCGCGCGCCGCTCCCGGCCGACCCGGCCCTGCCGGACACCGGCATCGTCTGGGTCTACTTCACCGACAAGGGCATCCGGACCGAAGCCGAACTCGACGCGGCCGCCGCCGCGCTCGAACTCGCCGCGCCGACCGAAGTCCGGGAGCGCCGCCGCCGCGAGGCCCGGCCCGGTTACGACCACGACGACCTGCCGGTGCGCGAGGAGTACATCCGCACCGTCGAACGACTGGGACTGCGCCGGCGCGCGGTCTCGCGCTGGCTCAACGCCGCCAGCTTCCGGGTCCCGCCCGGCATTGCCACGCACCTGCACCGACTGCCCTTCGTCCACAGCATCCGGCCGGTCGGCAGGGAGACCCGGCTCGTCGCCGACGAGGCGGTCCCGCTCCCGGGCGAACCCCGGGGGCACGGACTCGACCAGCGCCCCGGCCCAGAGCCGACCGGTCAGACCCTCGATGCCCCCGGCCCCCGAATCCCGGACATCTCCGCGCTCGCCGTTGACTCCGCAACCGCCCACCGCTTCTACGGCCCCTCTTTCGACCAGGCGATGATGATGGGCGTGCCCGACCTGTTCTACGCCGGCTGGTACGGCACCGGGGTCCGGCTGGCGATATTCGACACCGGGCTCCGACTCGACAACGTCGCGGTCCGCAACCTGCGCATCAGCGCCCAGCGCGACCTTCTGTCCGGCGACAACTTCCGGTCCGCCTCGGCCGGCTCCGGCTGGCGGCCCACGCCCGCAGAGCGCCTCCGCTTCTTCGGCCTGGTCAAGGACCCCGCGGTCGTGAAGACCGCGGACGGGGACCTCCTCGTCTTCTGCGCCGACAGCTTCAACTACGCCGCCGACTGGCCACGCCGGGCCATCTTCGCCAGCACCAACCCGGACCGGGGTGCGACCTGGAGCGAGCCCGAAGTCGTCGTCCTCTCGGTCTCCGCCCGGCAGGACCCATTCAACACCTTTGAGAACCTCCGCCTTGCCGACGCCGGTTTCGCCTGCTACCTCGCCTACGGCGAGGTCGCCTACAGCCCGAGTGCCGGCATCGCCGGCACCGCCTGGCTCCGGTATCGCCAGGACGGCAACTGGCGGCCGGACGCGGTCCGGCTCGGTCCCGGTCGCCGGCCGGAGCTTTGCCTGCGCGACAGCACCCTTTCCGTCGCCTGGGTCGAGAACGATTCCGTCGTCGCCTTCCGCTCCGGCCCCGTGTCCGAAAACCGGCCCCTGCCGACCTGGAGCGTCAGCTCCACGGCCGCACTGCCCGAAGCGCTGGACCGGCTGGCGCTCGCCGCCCACTCCGGCGGTGTGCTCGTCGTCGCATCCGGCCTGCGCAGTGGCCGGCTCTACGCCCTGCGTTCGACAAATCTCGGCGCAAGCTGGGATGCGGCACAGGCGATTACCGTCGCGGCGCCGACCGGGTTCCGGCTCGTCGCCCGTGGTCCGGAGGTCGTCCTCCTCGTCAAGGACGTCTCGACCCCGCCCCACACCCGGCTCACCGCCCTCCGCTCCTCCGACCTCGGCGCGAACTGGTCCTCACCGGTCGCGATCACCGACAACACGCTCACCATCGGCGGCATCACCGCGGCCTGGCCCGGAGAACGCATCGAGCTCATCTACGAAAGCGCGGGACTGCTTCACCGCACCGGTTCGGCCGACGGCGGGCTGAGCTTCGGGCCTTCAACCCCGGTTGACACACTCGACTACACGCACCAGCCAGCCCTCACGCCCGACGGCGGGCTCGCGGTCTGGCACACCCGCGGCGACGACAAAGCGGTCTGGGAACCGGCCGACACCGCGCGCTTCTTCGCAACCCAGCCCGACCACGGCACCCGGATGGCGTCCATCATCGCCGGCTACTCGCCGTCGGGCATCGTCGGCGTCGCGCCTGGAGTCGAATTGCTCGTCGCCCGCACCGAACTGCACCGGACCCGGCGCGGGCACGACTACGAGTACCAGATGGAAGAAGACACCTACATCGAAGCGCTGGAATGGGCCGAGGCCCGGGGCGCGGACATCGTCTCGACCTCGCTCGGCTACCGGGGCTGGTACACCGACGCCCAGATGGACGGCCGCACCGCGCCGATATCCGTGGCCGCGACGCTCGCCGCCCGGCGCGGGATGGTCGTCGTCACCGCGATGGGCAACCGCGACACGACCCGCTACCCGTTCAGCCGCCCCTACATCGTCGCCCCGGCCGACGCCGAGGACGTGGTCAGCGCGGGCGGGGTCCAGCGTGACGGCAGCTTCTGGCGCGGCACCGGCACCGGCCCGACCGCGGACGGACGCTGCAAACCGGAACTGGTCGCGCTGTCCGATACCGTCGCGGTCGCCCGGCCCGACACCGTCACCGGGCTCGAAGGCTCGGCCGGCACCTCCTGCGCCACCGCGCTCATCGCCGGCGCCTTTGCCCTGCTCAAGGAGGCGCACCCCGAATGGTCCGCCGAATCGCTCAAGGCGGTGATGTTCGAAACCGCGACCGGCTCGGTTCCGGGCTGCACCTTCGGCTTCGGCATACCCCGCGTGGACGAAGCCTTCCGCCGCCATCCGCCCTCGCGCTCGGTCCGGCCCCTGCCCGCGAGCCGGCTCGGGGTCTTCCCGAACCCCTACATCGCCGGCGAGCACGAACGGGTCTGGTTCCGGCTCGAGCTTGCCCGGCCGGTCAGCCGCGCCGCAATTCGGATCTACTCCGCCTCGGGAACGCTCGTGGACTCACTCTCCCTCAACGCCGAACTGCTGGGACGACCCGGCCGTTACTCGAAGACTGCCGAACTGGAACAGATCGGCGCCTGGTGGGACGGCACTAACTCAAACGGCAGGCCGGTCGCGTCCGGGCTCTACCTCGCGGTGCTCCAGACCACCTTCGACCGGTCGGTCGGCCGGTTCGCGGTCGTACGTTAGCGGACGCGGCCGGCGTCAGGAGTTGTCTATCTGCGCCCGCTGGAGCGCACCCGAGTAGTCCACGTAGACCGTCTTCGGTTCCGAGAAGATCTCGTACGCGGCCCAGCCGCCCTCGCGATGGCCGTTGCCGGTATCCTTGACCCCGCCGAACGGCATGTGGCACTCGGCACCGATTGTCGGCGCGTTGACGTAAGTTATCCCGGCCTCGAACAGCTCGATCGCCTTCATCGCCAGGTTCACGTCCCGGGTGTAAATCGAGGACGACAGGCCGTAGGGCGTGCCGTTGAGCACGCGGACCGCTTCCTCGAAATCGCGGACCTTGATGACCGAGAGCACCGGCCCGAATATCTCCTCGACCGCGATGCGCATGTCGGGCGTGACGTCGGCGAAAATGGTCGGCTGGTGGAAGAAGCCGCTGTCCCACTCGCCGCCGCTGAGCGCCTCACCGCCCGCCGCCAGCCGCGCCCCTTCCTCACGGCCGATGCCGACGTACTCCTGCACCGTCCGGCGCTGCTCCGCGCTGACACAGGGTCCCATCTCCACCGCCTCGTCGAGCCCGTTGCCCACCTTGAACGCGTTCGCCCGCTCAACGACCATCTCCAGCATCCGGTCGTAGACCCCGGCCTGGACGATGAGCCGCGACGTCGCGGTACAGCGCTGGCCGGTGGTGCCGAACGCGCCCCAGAGTACGCCCTCGAGCGCCAGTTCCAAGTCCGCGTCGTCGAGCACGACCTGCGCGTTCTTGCCGCCGAGTTCCAGCGAACAGCGCTTGAGCGCCCGGCCGCAGACCTCGCCGATACGCCGGCCGACGTCGGACGAACCGGTGAACGATATGCCGCAGACGTCCGGGTGGTTGAGAAGCGCCTCGCCGACTTTCCCGCCGCCGCCATAAACGACGTTGACCACGCCCTCGGGCACACCGGCCTCGGCCAGACAGCCCACGAAAGCGTCCACCGACGCCGGGGTCAGGCTCGCAGGCTTGATGACCGCAGTGTTGCCGCAGGTCAGCGCCGGGAACAGCTTCCAGGACGGAATCGCCATCGGGAAGTTCCACGGGCAGATCATCCCCCAGACCCCCATCGGCTGGCGGGTAACGTAGCACATCTTGTTCGGCATCTCGCTCGGCGCGACCGTCCCCCACAGCCGGCGGCTCTCCCCCGCCGCGTAGTAACCGGTGTCAATCGCCTCCTGAACGTCGCCCCGGGTCTCCTTGATGACCTTGCCCATCTCGCGGGTCATCAGCCGGGCGCACTCCTCCTTACGGGCGACAAGCAGTTCGGTCGCACTGCGCATGATGTCGCCGCGGGCCTGGGCCGGCATTGCGCGCCAGGCCGGGTAAGCCCCCTGGGCCGCCCGGACCGCGTCGGCGATGTCCTCGATGTCGGAGGCCGGGAAGACCCCGATCAGGTCGGACCGGTCCGCCGGGTTGCGGTTCTCATACGTCTTGCCCGACCGGGCCGGCACGTGCCTGCCGTTGATGAAGTTCTGATA
>DSBX01000249.1 GCA_011049385.1 Caldifarciminota bacterium
CCACATGTGCGACAGTTCGTGGGCGATGGTCGAGATGCGGCCGCCGCCGATGTAGCTGGGGTGGAGCATGACCAGGGTCTGGTGTTCCATCCCGCCCCAGGGGAAGCCGTAGTAGCCGGGCACGTGGCCGAAGGTTTCGAAGGGGTAGGCGCCGAAGATGTCGGGCCGGATGAAGTACTGGATGACCTCGGGCAGTTGGGCGTAGCCGACCCGGGTCGCGGCCGAGTCTTCCGGCCACATCCAGTGCCGGATGGGGATGGTATCGCCCGCGCTCCTGCGCGGCTCCCCGGCGGTGTTGACGAACCAGGTGTCCCAGGAGGCGAAGCGCGAGGCGGAGAAGCTGACGAGGTAGGTGGCGATCGGGTAGGAGTGCCGCCAGTGCCAGGTGCGGGTGCCGTTGCCGTTGTCGGTGATGGAGTCGAGCAGGCCGACCGCGCAGGCCTGGAAAGTGTCGGGCAGGGTGATGTTGAGTTCGACTCCGCGCTCGGCCTTGTCCGAGGGGTGGTCCCAGCAGGCGAACCAGTAGTGGTTGTCGGTCGGACAGCCGACGGTCATCGCGTGGGCGTAGCGGATGGCGGGCGGCCGGCCGAAGTAGTAGCCGAGCTGGGGCGTGCCGGGTTCGCGGCGGAAGAATACCTCGAGCACCGCCGAGTCGCCTTCGGCCAGCGGTGTGTCGAGGATGACGTTCAGCCGGCCCGCGCCGGTGTCGAAGGCGAGGCGGTTGCCGTCCCGGCGCACCGAGTCGCAGAGCAGGGCCGCGAAGTCGAGCGGGACGGTGTCGAGCCGCGGCCGGTTGCTGATGAGGCTGACCTCCTCGCGGCAGTGGTAGCCGTCGTCGGTCATGGGCAGGTCGAGGTCGAGCCGGTAATGGCGAGCGTCGTAAGTGTGAGTTGATTCGGCCAGCACGCGCGCCGGCGGGCGGAGCGTGCGGTAGAGTATCGGCTCGGGTTCGTCGGGCGTGTCCGCGCCGGGCAGGAAGCCGCAGAGCGCGGCAATCAGCAGAAGCACCGCACCTCCCGGGCGAGCAGGCGGGCGATCTGGAGCGCGTTCAGGGCCGCGCCCTTGCGCAGGTTGTCGGTGACGATCCAGAGGCAGAGTTCTTCCGGCGTCGCGCCGGCGCGCACCCGGCCGACGAACACTTCGTCGCGGCCCTCGGCCTCGACCGGGGTGACGGTTTCCTCGTCGGTCGAAAGCTTGATACCAGGCGCGTCGGCCAACCGGGCGCAGGCCTCCCGGGGTTTGACCGCGGTGCGGAACCGGGCGTGCACCGCCAGCGCGTGCCCGACCGCGACCGGCACCCGGACGCAGGTCGCGCTCACCGCGAGGTCGGGCAGGCCGAGAATCTTGCGGGTCTCGTGGCGCAGTTTCAGTTCTTCCTCGGCGTCGCCGTGCCGGTCGAGGGCGCCGATGCGGGGAATCAGGTTCCCGGCGATCCGTCCGGGCAGGGGGCCTGCGCCCGGTTCGGGCGCGCGGCCGAGGGCCAGAAACTCGTTCTCGTAGTGCAGTTGTTCGAGCGCGGCCCGGCCCGCACCCGAGACCGACTGGTAGCTGGCGACGTTGAGCGCGACCGGTTCCCAGTGCTCGCAGAGCGGCGCGAGCGCGACGCAGAGGGGGATGGTCGTGCAGTTGGGGTTGGCGATGATGTTGGCGTGGCCGTTGAGCGTGCCGGCGTTGACCTCGGGCACGACCAGCGGCACGCCCGGGTCGAGCCGGAAACGGCTCGACTTGTCAATCACCGGGCAGTGCTGTGCGAGCCGGGGCACGAACCGGGCGGCGAGGTCGGCCTCGAGGCAGGAGAAGGCGACATCGAGCCCGGCGAAGCCGTCCGGGTCCAGCGCCCGGACCTCGAGTTCGCGGCCGCGCAGGCTGAGCCGGCGGCCGGCGCTGTGTTCGGAGGCGAAGAGCCGGACCTCTTCGACGCCGGCGGCATCGGCTTCGATGAGCCGGAGCAGGGACTCGCCGACGAGACCGGTCGCGCCCGCGATGCCGATGCGTTTCATCCATTCAGGCTAGTAGCAGAAACCGGCGGGTCAAGCGCGGGCAAGCCGCGGCCTTGACCGCGGGCCGGGCGGCTGTTAACATCGGACGTGAGTCAAGCGTCGGAAGACTTTTCGGCCCGGCCGCTCAACCGCGGCATCGAGGCGGTGGACCGCATCGAGGTCGAGCGACTGCGCCGCGTGCTCGCCGCCAAGGAGCCGGGCTCTTCCCTGCTGGAACTGCCGGACGAGGAATTGCTGGTCCGGCTCGGCATCCTCCTGCCCACCGACGGTCGGCGCATCACCGTCGCCGGGCTCCTGCTGGTCGGACGCGAGGAGCACATCCGGGCCGACCTGCCCGGCCACGAGGCGGTCTACCTCCACATGTTCGGCGACACCGGGTACGACCGGCGGCTCGATTCGCGCCGCCCCCTGCTCGCACTCATCGAGCAGTTCAGCCAGACGCTGGAGCCGCACAACCGGGTGTTCACGCTCAAGCTCGGCCTGTTCCACTTCGAGATACCCGACTTCCCGGAGGAGGTCTGCCGCGAGGCCCTGCTCAACGCGCTGGTGCACCGCGACTACACGAAGGGCGTGCCGGTCTACCTGCGCCAGTTTCCGGACCGGATCGAGCTGGCCAGCCCGGGCGGTTTCTACGGCGGGGTGACGCTGGAGAACCTCCTCGGCCACGAGCCGGTCTCGCGCAACCGCCTGCTCGCGGAGATACTTCAGCGCATCCGGCTGGTCGAACGGGCCGGGATGGGCGTCAAGCGGATGTACCACATCATGCTCTCGTTCGGCAAGGAGCCGCCCGCCTGGGAGGTGGACCGCGACTACGTCCGCTTGATACTGCGCAGTGGCCGGACCGTTTGGCCCGCGGGGCCAGTGCCCGCGGCCGGGCCGAATGTGGACGAGACCTTCGCCCGATTCGTCGCGGCCGAGGGCAAGGCCGGCCGCGGGCTCACCCTCCACGACCTGCTGGTGCTGACCTGGCTCAAGCGCAACCGCGAGGTCTCGCTCGCCGACGTCCAGCGCCTGCTTCAGCGCGGCGAGAACGAGGCGCGCGAGGCGCTCAACTCGATGGCCCTGCGCGGGCTCGTCGAGCCGTTCGGGCAGAAGGGCGGGCGGGTCTACCGGCTGAGCAAGCGCATCTACTCCCGGCTTTCGACCTGCGTCAGCTACACGCTGTTCCGGCGGGCCGAGGCCGTCTACGCCGAGAACGCGATAATGGCTTACCTCGAAGATATGCCCCGCGACCGGCAGTACGTCAGCAACGAAATCGTCCGGACCCTGCTCCGGGTCAGCCCGGACCAGGCCCGCTACGTGCTTTCCCGGCTGGTGGCGAAGAAACTGCTGCAGATGCGCGGCCGGGGCCGCGCGACCCGGTACTACAAGACCGGCCAGCTCACGGTCTTCGACTGACCGTTTCTTCTTCAATCACCACGACCGCGGCGGCGTACTCGGGCAGGTGGGTGATGCTCAGGTGAACCGGGCGGCCGGCGAGCCGTGCCGCGGCCCGGCCGGTGACGCCAATCGTCGGCCGCGAGCGTTCGTTGTCGCGGATTTCGATTTCCCGCCAGCCGATGAGTCCGCGCAGGCCGGTGCCGAGCGCTTTGGCGAACGCCTCCTTGGCCGCGAACCGGGCCGCGTAGCTCGTCGCCGGGTCGGTCCGGGCGTCGCAGAAGGCGACCTCGGCCGGGGTGAAGACGCGGTTGCGGAACCGGGCCGGGAAGCGTGCCAGCGCGGCGCGGATGCGCGGCACGTTGCAGAGGTCAATGCCGAGGCCGAAGACCGCCATCGTCGCCCGCGCCCCGGCGCGGCTTTTCGGCGGCCCGGCCGCCGGCGTTGACACGCTCAATGAACGGGATGAGTTGGAGGATGTCGGTCAGTTCGATGTCGGCGCCGGAGTTGACGGTGCCGAACTCGTCGCCGTAGCGGGCGAAGGCGGTGTGCATCCCGATTTCCTTCGCGCCGACGATGTCGCGCTCGGCCCAGTCGCCGACCATCACCGCTTCCCCGGGCTTTGCCGCCAGCAGTTCCAGCGCCTTGCGGAACGGCTCGGGCGCGGGCTTGCGCCGGCCGGTATCGTCGAAGGTGACGACGACGTCGAAGTGGTCCACCATCCCGAGCGAGGCCAGCCGCATCCAGGCCTGCAACCGGGGCGCGTCCGAGACGACCCCGAGCTTGAGGCCCATCCGCGCCAGCCGGAGCAGGGCCATCCGGGTGTGCGGGTAGGTGACGAGGATGCCCTCGCGGGCCCGGCGGTAGGCGACGATGCCGCTGGAAAGAATCCGGTAGTCAACGTAGCCGAGGATGTCCTTCAGGAACTCGTCGAAGACGAGCTGGAACTCGATGCCCCGGGTGTCGTAAATCTCGAAGATGCGCTTGCGGGCCTGGTCCGGGGTCAGGTCGAGGCCGGCGTCAATCATCGCGTCCACCGCGGCATCCACCGACGCGCGCTTGAACTTCATGAAGTCAACCAGCGTGTTGTCAACGTCGAAGACGACCGCCTTGATCACAACACCTCCCGCAGTCGCGCCGCCGCCCGCTCGGGCGGCACCGGGTTGATGAAGAAGCCCGAGCCCCACTCGAACCCGTCGGTCCGGCGCACCCGGGGGATGATCTCGATGAACCAGTGGTAGTCGTCGCGCACCGTCTGCCAGTAGCCTTTCTGGGGCAGGAGGTTGGGCGCGGTGTGGAGCACGAGGTTGAACGGGGGCGCGTCCAGCGCCCGGTCGAGCGCGGCCATCACCGAAGGCAGGGTATGGGCAAGCTCGGCCAGCTCCTCGTCCGCCGCCTCGGCGTAGCTGAAGCGGTGGCGTTTGGGCATCACGCGCAGTTCGAAGGGCAGGCGCGAGGCGTAGGGCGTGAAGACCGCGAACCGCTCGCCTTCGACGACGACCCGGTCCCGGGACCGGAGCTCGTCCTGGAGGATGTCGCAGAAGATACAGCGCTCCTTGTACTCGAAGTAGTTGCGCGCGCCGGCGAGCTGGTCCTTGATCCGGCGGGGCGTGGCCGGGAGGGCGATTATCTGCGAGTGGACGTGTTCGATCATCGTCCCGCCGGCCATCGTGCCGTGGTCCTTGAAGATGATGACGTAGCGGAAGCGCTGGTCCCGGTAGAGGTCGGCGAGCCGCTCGCGCCAGGTGCGGAGGATGAGTTCGACCTGGCCCGGCTTGAGCGCGGCGAAGGAGGTCTCGTGGTCGGGCGCTTCGACGACCACCTCGTTGGCGCCGACACCGGTGACCATATCGTGGATGCCGACGCCGACGCGTTCGAGCCGTCCCTCGATGCGCAGGACCGGGTGCCGGTCGGGCACGACCCGAACCCGCCAGCCGGGCGCGTCCGGCCCGCCCCGGTCGCGGACCGCGGCGATCTCGGGCGGGGTCATCGCCTCGTTGCCGGCGCAGAACGGGCAGGCGGGCGGGCGGCGGACTGCGCGCTCGCCCCGGTCCGGCGCCGGGTCGCGCTCGGTCTCGACGATTACCCAGGTATCGGTCACGATATCGCGCCGGACTTCAGACATCTGCTATCGCTCCTTCAGCCCCGTTCCCTTCAGCCCTTCCTTCTTGAGGGGGAGGGCAGGGCGGCGGCGTTCAGTCTTCTCAAGCATCAGCGGCCGGAGGCGGCGCCGGGTTTCCTGCAGGTGCTCGCTCATCACCTTCGTCCCGGCCAGCGCGGGCATGAAATTGGTGTCGCCGTTCCAGCGCGGCACGACGTGGACGTGGAGATGGGTATCTTCGCCCGCACCCGCCACCCGGCCCAGGTTCATCCCGACGTTGAAGCCGTGCGGCCGGGCGTCGCGGCGGAGCGCCCGGATGGCCCGCTGGACGAGCGCGTCAATGGCCGCGGTTTCGGCGGGCCGGAGCCGGTCGTAGGCGGCGACGTGGCGGTTGGGCGCGACCATCAGGTGGCCGTTGTTGTAGGGGAAGCGGTTGAGCACCGCGAAGGCGAGCTCGTCGCGGCAGAGCACGAGGTCGGTCTCGTCGTCCCGACTGCGGCGAAGCGCGCAGAACAGGCATTGCTTCTCGCCCGCCCGACAGCGGGCCGAGGCGGCGCGGATGTACTCGCCGCGCCAGGGAGCCCAGAGCCGTTTCATCGCCTTAGAACAACCCGAGCTGTCCGCCCTCGGCGACCGTCGTCGGCTCATCGCCGTCGGTTCGGCGGGAACCGGGCAGGACCCGGATGATGCCGAACTCGCCGTCGTAGCCGGGAATGCGCTCGACTTCGCCCCGGCGCATCCGCTCGACGCCCTCGGCGACCAGTTCTCCACCGACGCGGGCGATGTCGGCAGGTTCGGCGTCGAGCAGGATCGAGAACTCGCTGTCGAGCCGGTCGCAGAGGGAATTGTAGGCGTCCTGCACCGCCCGGGTGTCGCGGCCCTTGTCGAGCGCCTCGGCGATGATCTCGGCCAGCGGCACCAGACTGCGGAAGGGGATGACGTCGGCCGGGACCGCGTCCGCCTTCCGGTCGGCGAGCTCCTCGACCCGGTGGAGCACGCCGATGGTCAGCCGCCGGCCGCACATCGGGCAGGTATTGCCGGCCCGGCGCGCCTCCTCGGGCGACATCACGATCCTGCAGTTGCGGTGGCCGTCGTAATGGTACTTGCCTTCTTCGGGGAAGAACTCGATGGTGTGGAGCAGGCGCCGGCCGTCCTTGTTCCTGAGCGTGTCGAGCACCGCGTCGTAGCCGAGCTCGCAGTCGAAGACGTTTGCCTCGCGACCGAGCTTTGCCGGTGAATGCGCATCGGAGTTGGAAATCAGCGTCCGGCGGTCGAGCGCGGAGAGCCGCCAGTTCATCGGCGGGTCGCTGGAGAGACCGGTTTCGACCGCGAAGATGTGGTCGCTCAAATCCCCGAAGCATTCCTCGATGCTGTCGAAGCCCGAGTTCGAACCGTAGAGCGAGAACCACGGCGTCCAGATGTGCGCGGGCACGAGGAAGGCCCGTTCGTTCAGCTCGAGCAGGCGGGCGAGCATCTCGTAGCTCGACAGCCCGACCGTCGGCCGTCCGTCGCTTTCGAGCTTGCCGTACCGGCCGAGCATTGCGCTGAACGCCTCGGCGGTTTCGAAATCGGGCACGAAGACGAGGTTGTGAATCCGCCGCAGGCGGCCGCCGACCGAGTAGATGCTCGACACCTCGACATTGAGGATGAAACGGGTTTCGCCGTGAAGGAAGAGTCCGTCGCCGGTCGGTTCGAGCTGTTCCTTGAGCAGGCGGCGGTACTCGGGATGGGTGAAGTCGCCGGTCGCGCAGAGGGCGATGCCCTTCCGGCGGCAGAACCGGTCGAGCATCGGCACTTCCATCTCCCGGCTGGTGGCGCGGGAAAACCGGCTGTGAATGTGAAGGTCGGCGATGAAACGCATTCGCGCTGATTGTAGAACCGGTCGGCGGTGAGTCAAGCAGGGGCGGGCGAGAGCGGTGCCCGGGTTTCGCTACCGCAACTCCCGGCCCGCGACCGCCTCCGCGACCGCGATGCCGGTCGCCCAGGCGAAATGCAGGTTGTAGCCGCCGGTCTCGGCCCAGGTGTCGAGCAGTTCCCCGGCCGCATACAGGCCGGGCAGACGCCCGACCCGGCCGGTCGCGAGTTCGACCTCGTCCAGCTTCAACCCGCCGCCGGTGACGGTTGCCCGTTCCATCGGCTCGGTGCCGGTGATGTCGAACCGGGTCGCCTTGAGTTCGGCCAGCACCCGGTCGCGTTCGGGCCGGGTCAGCTCGGCCAGCACCCGGTCCGCCGGGATGCCGCAATGCCGCACCAGGTCGTCCGCGAACCGGCGTGATATCCGGCTCGCCAGCGCATTGGCGAGCCGGCGGCGGCCGGAATCGCGCCGGAGCCGCTCGAACTCCTCGCGCAAGCGGTCCGGGGCGGTACCCGGCATCCAGTCCGCGACCAGCGCGACCGGCCGGCTCTCGGCCAGCGCCCGGGCGGCGTAGCCGGACAGGTTGAGAATCGCGGAGCCGGTGACGTAGTTGTGCGCGAACAGGAAATGGCCCTGTGCCCGGCGCGCGACCCGGCCGTCAATCTCGAGCGCCATCGCCACCCGGCCCCGGGCGTTGCCGGCCAGGTGCTTCACCGGCCGGTCCGGCCGGAGCGAACAGAGCGCCGGGAACCAGTCGGTCACCGCCAGGCCGAGCGCGCGGCAGAACGCCAGCCCGTCGCCGGTCGAGCCGGTGTGCGGGTAGCTGGCCCCGCCGGTCGCGACCAGCAGGTTGCGGCCGGCAAACTCGCCCGAGTCGGCCTGCACCCGCCAGCCCCCGTTCTCCCGCCGCAGGCCGGTGACCCGAACGCCGGTCCGCACCTCGCCCCCGGCGTCCACCAGCCGGTCGCGCAGGCCCGGCCCGTCGGTGTCGGCGGGCCAGACACAGCCGTCCTCGCCCGCCCGGGCGTTGATGCCGAGCGAGCCGAAGAAGTTCACCACCCGCTGGTACGGGAACCGGCGCAGGAGCGGCAACAGCGGCTTCGGGTCGCAGTCGAAACGGCGGGCCATCTCCCGCGGGGTTTCGGCGTGGGTGAAGTTGCACTTGCGGCCGCCGGTCAGGGCGAGCTTGTGGCCGCAACGGTCCGTCTTCTCGAGGAGCAGGACACTTAGTCCGAGCCGGGTGCCGGCCGCGGCCGCGGCCAGGCCGGCGGCGCCGCCACCGACTACCACCAGGTCGGCGACGGTGCTCAAGAGCGTCGCCGAACCCTTTTCCCGGAATCCGCGTCGTAACTAGTGAGCACGGCGGTCCGGATTCGATGAATCGGCTCGGTCAACCCTTTTGCCGTGAACCTGGGCCGCCCGTGACTCATAATCAGTATGACTCCGATTACTGCTCTCAAGCAGGTCACTCAGCGGAAGCGCGAATCACTCTGAATCTCCCATCACCGTGACAATGACCGTCCGCCGGCGCGAGCGGTTGTCGAAATCGAGAAAGACCACCTGCTGCCAGGTGCCGAGCGCGGGAGCGCCGTCGCGCACCGGGAAAGTCCGCGAGGTGCCGACGAGCGCACTGCGCAGGTGGGCGAAGCCGTTGCCGTCGCCCCAGGTCGCATTGTGGTCGTAACGGCCCTTCTCCGGTGCCAGGCTCTCCAGCGCCCGTTTCAGGTCCGCGACCGCGCCCGGCTCGAACTCGATGGTGGTGACGCCGGTCGTCGAACCCGGACAGCCGACGCAGACCAGCCCGGTCCTGATGCCCGAGTCGGCGACGACGCGGCCGACCTCGGCGCTCACGTCCCGGATATCACAGAAGCCTTCGGTTTCGAGCCGGATTTCGTCGGTATGGACTTTCAACTCGCCTCCTCGGTCGGTTTCGCCGGTGCGCCCCACGAACTAACGGTCAGCGTGCCGAGCCTGAGCCCGCGCTCCGGTTCGGTGAGCTCGAACCCGGCCGCGCGGATGACCGCGGTTCTCGGCTCCGGGCTCTCCGCCGGGTCGTCACGGCAGACCGCCTGCAGCCGTGTGAAGCCCTGCTCGGCGGCGAACCGGATGACCGCAATCAGCAGGTCAACGTCGGTGTTGTCGTCCCGGGCTTCCGGGATTGCGTACAACGCGGCGATGAGCAGGGCGTCATCGTCCAGCTCGAAAGGCAGGTCCGGCGCGTTGCGGAAGACGGCGGGCGGGCCGAACACCGCGTAGGCGACGGTCCTTCCCCCGGTGACGGAGGCCAGCACCCCGGAGCGCGGTCCTTGGAGCACCGGCGCGAGGTCGCGGAAGTGGACCGGGCATTCCGGGTCCGGCGCGGTGCGCGGGTCCTCAAGCAGGGGACAGCGGAAACAAAGCTGGCCGTCGAGCTCCAGCGTGCGGGCCAGCAGGCCATCCACCGGGACTATCAGCGGCGCTGTTTGAGGCATATCTCTCATTCTGCAGACCCCGCGGCCATCGTCAAACCGGGCGCGGGTACGGATTCGGTCGGCATCGTGGATGCGGCCGCGTCAGCGGCCGAGCCAGGCCCGGATGATATTGGTGACCTCGAGCCGCAGGCGGTCGGCCAGGCCCTGCCGTTCCAGCCGGCCGAGCGTTTCGTCGAGCTTCCCGCTTCTCGAGAAGGCCTCGGCTTCGGCCGCGAATCGGGGCAACAGGTTCCGGGCGAGTTCCAGTTCGCCGGCGTCCAGCCAGACGCCGTGACCCTGCCGACAGCCGTCCACGAGAAAGGTCCGGCCGGGCTCGGCGGCGTACCAGTACCGGTCGAGGACGCGCCCACAGCGCGGACAGGGCAGATCCGATTCCGGGGCCGGGTGCGCGCGCGGTTGGCGGAGGACTGCCGACCGCGGTTCTTCCGGCCCGGGTTCCGTCGGGCCGCGCAGTTCCGCGGGCAGTTCGCCGGCACGGAGGGTTGCCGCCAGTTCGCCGGTGTCGAACCAGGTCCCGCGGCATTCGGGGCAGACATCAACCGCAATCGTTCCGACCTGGACCTCGTTCAGAACGGGTTCTCGACAGCGGGGACAATGCATCGCCTCCATTCTGCCGCCGGGGCCGGGCCGGTCAAACCGAAACGGTGCGGGCCGGGGTCAGGAAGTCCGCTCGACCCGCTCCGTCTGCGTCAGCCCGGCCAGTTCCTCGACCTGCTTCGGGTCGAGCTTGAGCCCGGCCGCGACGCGGGTGCCGTACTCCCTGTCCGCCATGAAGAACAGCGCGGCCTGGCGG
>DSBX01000001.1 GCA_011049385.1 Caldifarciminota bacterium
AGGCAGAGAAATCGGAACCCGCAAACTACCTCCGAAACCCAAACCAAGGCCCAAACCCCGACGGACGGGCTATGACGTTTTCGCTGTGCATCAGCTATGACGTTTTCGCTGTGGTTTGACACCGGCGGCGGCGGTTTGCCCGGGCGCGCGAACCGGCTACAATCCGGTGTGCGCTACCGGGACGAGGACAGCTTCACCGCCGCCCTCAGGCGGCGCCTGCCGTCACGCGGCCGGGTCCGCCTCGGCATCGGCGACGACGCGGCGGTGCTGGCCGGCGGCACCGTCCTGACCGTGGACGGCTACCGGCAGGGCGTGCACTTCGACCTGCACTACCTCTCCTGGCGCGAAGTCGGCGCGCGCTGTGCCTGCGCCGCGCTCTCCGACGTGGTCGCGATGGGCGCGCGGCCGGACGCGCTCTTCGTCACCCTCGCCCTGCCGCCCGCGGCCCGCCGCCGGGACGTGACGGCGCTCTACCGGGGCCTGGACTCGGTCTGCGCCCGACTCGGCTGTGAAATCGCCGGCGGCGATACCATCGCCGGCCGCGAGCTCCTGCTCGCCCTCGCCGCCACCGGCCGCACGCAATGCCCGTTGCTCCGTGCCGGCGCCCGGCCCGGTGACGGGCTGTACCTGACCGGGCAGGCGGGCGCGGCCGAAACCGGCCGGCTCCGGCTTGCCCGCGACCCGGCGGCCTCGCGCCGCAACCCGGCGGTGAGCCGCCACGTCCGGCCCCGGCCCCGACTCGAGGCGATGCTCGCCCTCCGCCCGCGCATCACCGCCCTCATCGACACCTCGGACGGCATCGCCGGCGACGCCCGGCGCCTGGCCCGGGCGAGCGAAGTTCGCATCATCATCGCGCCGGAACACCTGCCGACCCTGACCGCAACCCGGACCCTCTGCCGCCGGAGCGGCCGCGACTTGACCGAGTTCATCCTCACCGCCGGCGAAGACCACGAACTGCTCTTCTGCGCCCGCGGGCCGGTGCCGGGCCGCGCCGGCGCGGTCCCGGTCACGCGCATCGGCCGGGTCGAACGCGGCCGGGGGTTGTGGCTGGAACGCGCCGGCCGCCGGCAACGGCTGACCCTGCGCGGCTACGACCACCTGCGCCCCTGAGCGGCAAAGCCCGCGTCCCGCCCAGCCATACTGGATAAGCTGTTGATAAGCTGTGGACAAGCCTGTGGAACAGTATTCGCCACGCCTGGCCCGGCTGATACACTCTCCCGCTTTGTTGCAATATCTGTCGGGGCGTCTTGACGCGATAAGGACGAGCAATGCGGTAACTTGCCGAATTGTATGGATGGCTGAACCAGTTCTTGACATATCAACCGGTTGCGGCTATAACCTTAGGCGCTACTATATGAAGTGTCCATTCTGCGAAGCTGACGACGACCAGGTGCTCGACTCGCGCCCGGCTCAGGGCGGGACCGCCATCCGTCGCCGCCGCGAATGCGGCGGTTGCGGTCGCCGGTTCACGACCTACGAGAGCGTCGAGCGCACCTCGCTCGCGGTCGTGAAACGCGACGGCCGGCGCGAGCCGTACGACCGCCAGAAACTGCTCGCCGGTATCCTGCTTGCGCTCCGCAAGCGGCCGGTGAGCCGCGAGCAGGTCGAGAAAATGGTGGACGGCATCGAAGCTACCCTCGCCGAACAGCACCGCCTCGAAATCAGTTCCCGCGAGCTGGGCGGACTGGTGCTGGCCCGGCTCCGCGCGCTTGACCCGGTCGCCTACGTCAGGTTCGCTTCCGTCTACCGGCAGTTTGATGACGCCGAGCAGTTCGTGTCCGAGCTTACCAACCTCATGAAAGGGGGCAGCAGTGCCGATTCCGGGGGACAAGGCCCGTCCGGACTTCGTCGGTCAGAACGAAGCCCGAAGCCCGCAATCTGACGCCGACGGCCGGGAAGAACAGGAGGCGGTGGAAAGCCGTCCACCCGCGTTCCCGCACGTCCGCAAGCGCAACGGCAAGGTCGTGCCGTTCGACCCGAACCGCATCGTCGAGGCCATCTACCTCGCCGCCCGGTCGGTCGGGGTCGAGAACCGCAATCTCGCCATCCGTCTCGCCAACCAGGTCGTGCGTCAACTGGCGGCGCAGGAGCGGCCGCCGCAGAGCGAGCCCACGGTCGAGGAAATCCAGGACATGGTCGAGAGCGTGCTCATCGCCGGCAACCAGGCCCGCATCGCCAAGTCCTACATCCTCTACCGCGAGCGCCGCAACCGCGCGCGCATCAGCAAACTGCTCAGCGGTTCCGAGGAATCCACCCAGTACGCGGTGTTCGTCCGGACCACCGACGAGGAGGTGCTGAAGTGGGACCGCTCCCGGATTACCCGCGCGCTCGTCCGCGAAACCCACCTGCCGCCCGCGGTCGCCGATAAGATTGCGACCGAGGTCGAAGACGTCATCGTCAACGCCAAGGTCAAGAATCTCAACACCGGCCTGGTCCGGGAAATCGTCAACGCCAAGCTCGTCGAGCACGGCTACGAGGAACAGCGCAAGCGCCACACCCGGCTGGGCGTGCCGCTCTACGACGTCGAGCGCATCCTGATGCACCCGAACAAGGAAAACGCGAACATCCCGCACAATCCCGAGGCGACGAACATGACCCTCGCCGAGTGGATAAACAAGCAGTTCGCGCTCGCCTCGGTCTTCGACCCGGACATCGCCGATGCCCATACCTCGGGCGACATCCACCTTCACGACCTGGGCTTCATCAACCGGCCCTACTGCTCGGGCCAGTCGCTGGAATACGTCAAGAAGTTCGGGCTTAACCTGCCCAACGCGCTCTCGACCGCGAAGCCGCCCCGGCACCCCGAGACCCTGCTCGCCCAGATGGTCAAGTTCTCGGCCGCGCTCCAGGGCCACTTCGCCGGCGCCATCGGCTGGGACGCGGTCAATCTCTTCATCGCGCCGTTCACCGAGGGGATGAGCGACAAGGAGGTCCACCAGCTCGCCCAGATGCTCATCTTCGAGTACTCCCAGCAGAACGTCGCCCGCGGCGGCCAGGCCATCTTCTCCGACGTCAACCTTTACTGGGAGGTGCCGAAGCACTTCGAGGACGTGGACGCCATCGGCCCGGGCGGCACCTACACCGGCCGCAAGTACCGCGACTACCTGCCCGAGGCCCAGCGCTTCGTCTGGGCGATGTTCGACGTCTACAAGGACGGCGACGCCTCGGGCCGGCCGTTCTTCTTCCCCAAGCCGCTGGTGCACATGACCAGCCGCTTCTTCGAGACCCCGGGCTGGGAAGACTTCCTGTTCCACATCTCCGACGTCGCGACCGACAAGGGTAACACCTACTTCGTCTTCGACCGGGGCGACACCGCCAAGATCAGCGAGTGCTGCCGGCTCAGCTTCAAGCTCAACGAGGGCGACCTCCGCGACGCCGCCACGCCCTGGAAGATGCGCTACTCCGCGCTCCAGAACGTCACCCTCAACCTGCCCCGCATCGCCTACAAAGCCAACCATAACGACACCGAGCTGTTCAAGCTCCTGCGCGAGACGCTCGAGGTCTCGGTCCGCGCCCACCTCCAGAAGAAGACCTTCCTCGACAAACTGCTCAAGCTCGGGCAGGACGGCCCGCTCGCGCTCCTGACGATGGACCTCGACGGCGAGCCCTACCTCCGGATGCGGCGGGCGACCTTCCTCATCGGCATCCTCGGCCTCAACGAACTCGTCCAGTACCACCTCGGCGGTCAGCTCCACCAATCCGAGGAAGCGTTCAAGTTCGGGCTCAAGGTCGTCGCCTTCCTCCAGCTCGAATGCCACCGGCTCTCGCGGGAGCACGAGCTCCACTTCGTCCTCGAACAGACCCCGGCCGAGTCCACCGCCTACCGCTTCGCCCGGCTCGACCTCGCCGCCTTCCCCGACCACGCCCAGCAGGTCGTCAAGGGGAGCATCGAAGAAAGCTCGACCTACTACACCAACTCGACCTACCTCAACGTCGCCGAAGCGGTGGACCCGATTGACCGCGTCTACCGCGAGGGCAAGTTCCACGATATGATCGAGGCCGGCGCGCTCACCCACGTCTGGCTCGCCGACGCCCGGCCGCCGAAGGAATCGGTCGCCGCCTTCGTGCGCAAGACCTACGACACCACCCGCAACGCCCAGATCGCCTTCTCGCCCGAGTTCACCGCCTGCCGCTGCGGCAAGACGACGCGGGGCCTGACCGATGTCTGCCCCTACTGCGGCTCGGCCGAGGTGGACTTCATCACCCGGGTCACCGGCTACTTCTCCCGGGTTTCGGGCTGGAACGCGGGCAAGCGGGCCGAACTGCTGGACCGCTACAAGTCCGGTCTCGGCCGCACCGGCGGCACGCCGGCGCGCACGCCCGGCGTTTGAGAATCAGGGTAACGGTTCGGCCCGGCAGTCGGACCGAAGGCATCGAGGAGCGGCCCGGCGGGCCGCTCCTCGTCAAAGTCCGGGCGCCGGCCCGGGACGGGCTCGCCAACGAAGCGGTAATCATCGCGGTCGCCCGGCACTACCGGGTGCCGAAGAGCCGGGTCCGGCTCGTCCGCGGCCACACCGGCCGGGATAAGGTGCTGGACCTGCCCGACTGACCCGGCCCGCTACTCCGCGTACTCGACCAGCAGTCGGAAATCGGTGGGCTGGATCTGAAAGTCGGTCTTCACGTCAATCGCCAGCCGGTAGCGCTTGGCGAACTCGGCCAGCCGGTCGTACCAGTCCGCGGTCAGGTAGTCGGTAATCCAGGGCGCGGCCATCACCCGAATGCGGCGGCCCGCAATCTTCGGCAGTTTCGCCAGTATCGCCCGCTCGATCTTCATCGCCACCTCGGCCCGGGACCGGACCCGGCCCGAACCCTTGCAGGTCGGGCAGGTCTCGCACATCGCGTACATCATCCCCGGCCGGGTGCGCTCGCGGGTCATCTCGAGCAGGCCGAACCGGCTCATCCGCGAGTAGTCCGCCTTGGCCCGGTCGTTGGCGAGCTGGGCGCGGAGCTCGGCGACGACCTTCTCGATGTTCTTCTGGTCGTTCATGTCGATGAAGTCCACGATGATGAGCCCGGCCAGGTCGCGCAGTCTTATCTGGCGGGCGATCTCCGCCGCCGCCTCGATGTTGGTCGAGAAAATCAGCTTCTCGGGGTCGTCCTCCTTGGCGGAACGGCCGGTGTTGACGTCGATCGCGACCATCGCCTCGGTCTGGTCAATGGTGATGAACCCGCCCGACTTCAGCCAGAGCCGCTTCTGGAAGACCCGGTCGAGCTCGGCCTCGACCCCGGCCTGCTCCAGCAGGGGCACCTCGCCCCGGTAGAGCTCGACCTTGCGCTTCAGCCGCGGCGCGACCTGGTCGAGGTAGTCGAGAATCTCACGGTGCCGTTCCTCGCTGTCCACGACGACCTTCTCGACCTCGCCGGTGAAGATGTCCCGCACCAGCTTGACGCCGATGGAAGGCTCGTCGTAGACCACCGCCGGCGGCTTGGCCGCCTCGGCCCGGTCGCGCATCTGCTCCCAGGTCCGTTCCAACTGGCGGTACTCATCGGCCAGCTCCTCGGGTTTCGCCTTCGCGGCCACGGTCCGGATGATGAGCCCGGCGTGCCGAGACTTGAACTTCCTGGCCGCCGCGCGCAGGCGACTGCGCTCGCGCCGGTCGAAGATCCGGCGCGAGATACCGACCCGCTCCGCGTTCGGGAAGTAGACCAAGTACCGCCCCGGGATCGAGACGTACGAGGTCAGCCGCGCGCCCTTCTCCGCGAACGGGTCCTTGACGACCTGGACGAGAATATCCTCGTTCTCCTTCAGGCTGATCATCCGGGACCGGTCGTTGTCGCCCCGGCCCTTATCGTTCTTGCCCTCATCCTCGTCGTCGAGGGCCTCGAACTCCGGGATCTCGTTCAGCGGCAGGAAGCCGTTCTTGCGCAGGCCGATGTGGATGAACGCCCCGCGCAGACCGGGCACGACGTTCTCGACCCGGCCCTTGTAGACCCGGCCGACCAGGTTCCGGCTCTCCTCGCGCTCGACGTAGAATTCGACCAGCCGGTCGTCCTCGATGATGCCGACCCTGGTCTCCCACTCGTTGGCGCTGATGACGATCTTCGTCTTGACACTCATCAAACTAATCCTCCATGGGCGGTCGCGTTGCGCCGCCCCGGTCAATCAGGCAGTCGAGCCGGCGGACTTCGAGCGTCCGCACCGCCGGCTCCTCAATTTCGGTCAGCCGCGCCAGAGCCGGAAAGAGCCGCACCCCGGGCGCGATCGTCAGTTCAAACTCCAGCCCGCCGTCCGGGTGCGCCCGGGCCGCGCGCACGCCGGGCACCTGCCGGCCGCGCTCCGCGGCGCCGGCCGGGTCCGGCACGCCGGGCGCGACCCGGTACCGACCCAGGTTTATCTCCTTACCCAGCGTCGGCCGCTCCCGGCTGATGACCCGGGCCGCGACCAGTTCGAGCCCGGCGGGCAGGAAAGGCCCGAGGTCGCGGACGACGTCACCGGCGTAGCCGACCCGCAGGTTCAGGTCGAAGTACTCTCCGTCCGAAAACAGCCCCACCGGCAGGGGCGGGCCGAACGACAGCATCGGCTTGGGCGAGAAGCCCCGGGTGTAGGCGACCGGCAGGCCGCTCCGGCGCAGAGCCCGGTACAGCGCCCGCACCCGGTCGAGGTGCCCGGCCCAGCGGAACCCCTCGCCGACGGTATGGCGCACCCGCATTCGCACCTTCGGCGCCGGGTCGCCCGCGGGCTGGAAGCGACGCCGGTAGGCCCGCTCCAGCGCCGGGGTCGGCTCCGGCCGCGCCGGCGGCCGCCGGTCCGGGCAGATGCCGCAACCGGTGCACCCGGCGGCGGCGGCGCAGTCCGGCGTCAGTTCACCGTGCGCCGCCCGCTCCGCCTCGGCGGCGAGGTATGCCCGGCTCACCCCGACGTCAATGAAATCCCAGGCCAGCGGCGCGCCCGGCTCGCGCGCGGCAACGTACGGCGCCGGGTCCACCCCGCAGGCCTCGAACGCCGCCTGCCAGCGCCCGAAATCGAAATACTCGCTCCACTCCTGGAACAGCCCGCCCGCCCGGTAGACATGCTCGATGACCGGCCCCAGTCGCTCGTCGCCCCGGGCCAGCACCGCCTGCAGGAACGAGCCGGCCGGGTCCTCCCACTTCGCCTTGAGGTTGCGCCGGGTCAGCCGGGACCGGACGTGGCCCAGCTTCGCCCGCAGTTCCTCGATACCCGCGAAGCCGGCCCACTGCAGGGGCGTGTGCGGCTTGGGCACGAACGCGCTCAGGTTGTAGCGCACCGCCCGGCCCCGGCAGGTGCGGCCGACCTCGGCCACGAACCGGACCAGCTCGTCGAGGTCCGCGTCGGTCTCGGTCGGCAGGCCGACCATGAAGTACAGCTTGACGCCGTTCCAGCCGCCGTCAATCGCGGTGCGCACCGCCTCCAGCGTCCGCAGTTCCGAGATGTTCTTGTTCACCAGCGCCTTCAGCCGCGGCGACGCGGTCTCGGGCGCGAAGGTCAGCCCGGTCTTCTTCACCTCCTGCAGGTCGAAGGCCAGTTCGGGCGAGAAATCCTCGCCCCGGGTCGAAGGCAGGGAAATCGCCACCCGCCGGTCGCGGAACTTCTCGTTCAGCCTGTTCACCATCCCGGCGATGTCCGGGTGGTCGAGCGCCGAGAGCGAGAGCAGGGAAATCTCCTCCCAGCCGCTCTCGCGGATGCCCCGCTCGGCCAGCGCCAGCACCTGCTCGGTCGTCCGGAACCGCACCGGCCGGTTCAGCATCCCGGCCTGGCAGAACCGGCATCCCCGGGTACAGCCCCGGGCGATTTCCAGCGTCAGCCGGTCGTGCGTCACCTCGCAGGTCGGCACCAGCGGCGGCAGGGGGAAGTCCTCGTCCCGCAGTTCGGCCACCGCCCGGCGCCGGACCGCGCCCGGCGTGCGCGGGCTGTGACCGGGCACGTAGACGCCCGGCACCCGGGCCAGCGCGGCCCGCAGGCTCTCCCGGTCACCTCGGTTCCGGCCCTGCCGGGCCCGGGTGATGTCCACCACCACCTCCTCGCCGTCGCCGATGACGAACGCGTCGAAGAAGCCCTCGAGCGGCAGGGGGTTGACGGTGCACGGCCCGCCCGCGACCACCAGCGGGTCGCCCGGCCCCCGCTCTCCGGCCCGCACCGGGATGCCGGCCAGTTCCAGCATGTACGGCACGTTGGTGCAACAAAGCTCGCTCTGCAGGGAAAGGCCGAGGATGTCGAACTCCCGCACCGGCCGCTTCGACTCCAGCGCGTAGAGCGGGATTCCCCGCTCGCGCAGGAGCGCGCCGTAATCCGGCCACGGCGCGTAGACCCGGTCGCAGAGCGCGCCCTCGATTCGGTTGAGAATCGCGTAGAGAATGCGCAGGCCGTAGTTCGAAGCGCCCAGCTCGTAGACTTCGGGCATCCCCAGCACCCACCGCACGGTGCCGGGCGCCGGCTCCCGCATCCGCGCGTTGAACTCGGCGTCAGTGTAACGTACCGGCCTGGTTACGAGGGGTAGAACCTCGCTTAAACGGTCTGACATTCAGCGCGCAATCGTAACAACGGAGACGGCAAGCGTCAAGCAACGGTTGCCTTGCCGGCGAACCGGCCTATAATCCAGCCGAAGAGCACAGCCTGTGCGACTGCATACCGAGAGGAGCAATGCGATGCGCAACGTCATCATCCTGCTGGCGGTCACCCTAGCCGCGGCCGCGACCCAATGGGCGCCCGAGACCCGTCTCACCGACAACAACTACCCCGACTTCTCCTACTGGAGCACCCAGCGCCGGGTCGTCGTTGACCTCGAGGGCCGGGTCCACGTCGCCTGGCACGTGATGAACTCCGACCTCGGCCCCTGCCGCTTCCAGATCTACTACCAGCGCTGGTACCCGGACCGCGGCTGGACCGCGGACACGATGCTCTCCGCCGACCTCTACGAAGACGACATCTTCAACAAGTACGCCTCGCTGGCGGTGGACTCGGCCGGCGTCGTTCACGCGGTCTGGGCCGGCGGCACCGAAGACGGCGCGGACCAGCACATCTACCTCAAGTCCTGCGTCCCCTCCGACAGCGGCAACGGCGGCTGGGAGCCGGTCTCGCGCCCGCTCTCGGTCAGCGCGCCCTCGGTGCGCAAGAACTGCCCGACCATCACCGCCACGCCCGACGGCCGGGTCCACGCCGCCTGGCTTGAAAGCAACTACGCGAGCATCGTCCACCGCGAGCGGGTGGACACGACCTGGCGGGACCCGGTGACGGTCCCGATTACCCACGCCTACAAGGCCTACCCGGCCCTGGCCGGCGGCCCGGACAACCGCCTGCACCTGATCTGGTACGGCCGCGAGGGCACCAGCGGCTACTATAACGTCTTCTACAAGTCCCGCACCGGCGCGGACTGGGGCGCGACCGAGAACGTTTCATACGGCATCCGCCACCAGATGTACCCGTCGGTCGCGGTCAACCCGGCGACCGGCGACCCGCACGTGCTCTGGCAATGCTACGAACCGACCGACAACAAGCGCCGGGTCGTCCACCGGCGGCGCGACAACAGCGGCTGGCAGCCGACCGACACGCTATCCGAACCGGGCGACAGCCTGAACCAGGAAACCGGCCAGCTCATCTTCACCGCGGACGGCCGCGGTCACGCGGCCTGGGGCGGCCGAAGCCCCCAGTGGCCCACGCTCACCCAGTTCCGCTACGCCGAGCGCTCCGCGGCCGGCGACTGGTCCGCACCCTTCAACGTCACCGACACCAACGGCAGTCGCGAGCGGCCGTCCATCGCGGCCGGCGGCGGCGACGCGCCCGAAGCGGTCCACGCGGTCTGGACCGACTACCGCGACAGCAATGCCGAAATCTACTACGCCCGCGGCGAGCCGGGCCAGTTCCTCGCCGAAGAACGACCCGCCCCGCGGGCCCGGCCCGCACCCGCGACCATAGTCCGCGGACTGCTCAACCTTTCGGGTGCGGGACATAACCCGATTCTGCCCGGAGAATCGGGATTGTGTCCCAAGCCCGCGCTGCTTCTCGACGCCTCCGGCCGCAGGGTGATGGAGCTCCAACCCGGCGAAAATGACGTCCGCCACCTCGCGCCCGGGGTGTACTTCGTACGGACGAGGGGTTCGAGGGGTCAAGGGTTCGAGGGGTCAAGCCGCAAGGTCGTGATACAACGATAGGACCGCAACACCAGCCGAGCCGCTGCAACAGGCTGAACTCGCACAGGCCGTGAATCCCTTATGGTATTAACGGTAAAGACCGCGTCTGCCTCATAACCCGCTTGTTTCCTTGATACTTAACCCCGGTCCGAATTTCCCCC
>DSBX01000060.1 GCA_011049385.1 Caldifarciminota bacterium
ACTCTCACCAACGGCTTCACCGTCACCAACCCGGCCCCGATGCTCACCGCCCTCGACCCGGCGGTCGGGACAAGGCTCGCAACCCTGGAAGTGGAGCTCACCGGCGCGGGCTTCCTCGCCGATGCCAGTTCGGTGGACTTCGGGTTGGACATCACCGTCAACTCGGTAATCGTCCCCGACCCGGCCCGGCTCACCGTCAACATCACCATCGCCCCCGGTGCGGCCACCGGCCCGCGCGACGTCTCGGTCGAAAACGCCACGCCCGGCGGCGGTAGCAGTACCTTAGGCGATGCCTTCGCGGTCGAGAACCCGGTCCCCGCGCTCACCGGCATCACCCCCACCGCCGGCAAGCGGACCGCCACCCTCACCGTAACCCTCACCGGCGCGGGCTTCCTCGCCGATGCCAGCTCGGTGGACTTCGGGCCGGACATCACCGTCAACTCGGTAACGGTCGCAAGCCCGACCGAACTCACCGCCGACATCACCATCGCCCCCGAGGCGGAGCTGGGCACGCGCGAGGTCTCGGTCCGAAACGCCGCGCCCGGCGGCGGCGAGTCGGGCCCGATGGTGTTCACCGTCTTCGAGTCTTCGCCGTGGCACGATGACCCGGGCTGGCACGAAGTCGCCCCGATTCCGGCGCAGGCCGGCAACCGGCGCGATATGCCGCACCGCGGCGCCTGGCTGGCGGTCGGCCCGGACCAGGAGGGCACGCCCGCCATCTACGCGGCCAAGGGCAATAAGCTCCAGAACTTCTACCGCTATGACCCGCTGGCGGACGCCTGGACCGAACTCGCCCCGGTACCGTTTGACCCGATGAGCGGGCGGCCCCTGCGCCAGGGCGCGCGCGGTGCGAGCGACGGCGTCAACAGCGTCTACATGGTGCACGGCAACAACACCTCCGCTTTCTGGCGCTACGACATCGCCGCCAACGAGTGGAGCGCGTTGCCCTGCGTGCCGGATGGCCCGAGCGGCAAACGGGTGCGGGGCGGCGGCGACATGCTCTACATCACCGACCGCGACTCCGGCTGGGTCTACCTGCTCAAGGGCGACCGGGACGAGTTCTGGCGCTACAACACCGAAAGCCGGGACTGGGAACAGCTCGCGACCCCGCCTGCGGGCATCCGCAACCGCTGGAAGCGGGACTCCTGGCTCGCCTTTGACGGCGAGGATGCCATCTTCGCGCACAAGGCGAACTACTACGACCGCGCATCTTCAACCCACGACTTCTACCGCTACCGCGTGAGCACGAACTCGTGGGACACGCTGAGGCCGGCCGGGATGCCGCTTCACGGCCTGCACAACGGCCGCGTCCGGCCCAAGCGGGCGCGCGACGGCGGTGCGGGCGCGTTCGACGAGAACGCCATCTTCGCGCTCAAGGGCGGCAATACCCAGCAGTTCTGGCGCTACGATGTGACCACCGACCGCTGGGCCGAGTCGGACACCCTGCCGACCTTCTCGCCGATTACGCCCCGGCGGCGGCGGGTGAACGCGGGCGCGGACCTCGTTCACTACCGGCAGGGCCTGTACCGCGGCTTCTTCGCGCTCAAGGGCAACAAGACGCAGGAGTTCTGGCGCTATGTCCTGCCCATCGAGGTCGGCGCCGTCCCGCCCGCGCGGCCCGAGCGCGGCGGGATGATGGCGCGACCGGGCGGGAAACTCCTGCCCGGCCTGCTCGTCGGCCCGAGCCCGACCCGGGATGAGCTGGTGCTCCACGCCGGCAACACCACCGGCCCGGTCCGGGTCGAGCTGGTCTCGATAATGGGCGCGGTGCTCGCCGAGCGCACCGTCCTGCCCCACGCCCGGGCGCGGATACCGGTCGGGCACCTGCCCGCGGGCAGTTACTTCATCCGGGTGCGCGACGGTGAGACGACGGTGACGAGAAAGGTCGTCATCGGCCCCGGTCTATGACTCCAGCCGGCCGACCTCGGCCTCGACCGCGGCCAGCAGTTCATTGGCGCTGATGACCTCGGCCAGCCGGTTGATATCGTACTGCACCGGCCGGTCCTCGACCATCGGCTCGACGTGACGGCGGATGACCTCGTAGGCGACGCGGGTGCCCTTGCCCAGCCCGAGCGGCTTGCGGAACTCGACCGCCTGGGCCCCGGCCATCAGCTCGATGGCGAGGACGTACCAGGCGTTGTCGAGAATCTGGCGGGCCTTGAGCGCGGAGGTGAACGCCATCGAGACAAAGTCCTCCTGGTCCGCCGCGGCCGGCACCGAACCCACCGCCGCCGGCGCGGACAGGATGCGGTCCTCGCAGACCAGCATCCCCTGGGTGTACTGGGTCAGCATCAGGCCGGAGAACATCCCCGCGCCCCTGGTCAGGAAGGCGGGCAGGCCGCAGGAGAGGTTGCGGTTGAGGAGCCGGTTGGTGCGCCGCTCGGAGAGCACCGCAATCATCGTCACCGTCGTGCCCAGGCTGTCGAGCCCGAGCGCGAGCGGCGTGCCCTGAAAGTTGGCGCCGGTCAGGTAGGCCTCGTCGTCCGGGAAGAAGACCGGGTTGTCGCCGACGCCGTTGAGCTCGATTTCGAACATTCCCCGCGACCACTTCCAGGCGTCCTTGGCCGCGCCCACGACCTGCGGGGTCGAACGCAGGCTGTAGGCGTCCTGCACCTTCTTGCCCGGCTGGCGCAACATCTCCGAATCCTCGACCAGCCGCCGGACGTTGGCGGCGCAGGTGATCGCGCCCGGGTAGCCTCGCGCCTTGTGAATCCGCTCGTCACAGCAGGTCATATTGGCGTTGACAACTTCCAGCGTCAGCGCGACCGCGACCTCGCTCGTCCGGAAGTAGCGGTCCGCCTCGTCGTGGAGCAGGGCGCCCCAGCCCGCGGTCATATTCGAGCCGTTGATCGTCGCCAGGCCGTCCCGGGTCTCGAACTCGACGCATTCGATGCCGGCCTTGTCCATCGCCTCCCGGCCCGGCAGACGCCCGCCGTCGAAGTACGCCTCGCCCTCGCCGAGCAGGACCAGCGCCATCTGGCTCATCGGCGATAAGTCGCCGCAGGCGCCGACCGAGCCCTTGTCGAAAACGACCGGCGTCACGCCCTTGTTCAGCATCTCGACCAGCGTCTCGACGATCTTGAGCCGACTGCCGGAATGGCCCTTGGAAAGCACGTTACAGCGCGAGCACATCGCCGACCGCACCACCTCGACCGGCAACGGCTTGCCGCAACCCGCGGAGTGGCTGTAGACGAGGTAGCGCTGGAACTGCTTGAGCTGGTCCGGCGAGAGCAGGACCTCGGACAACTCGCCGATGCCGGTGGTGATGCCGTACATCACCGCCTGCTGTTTCACCTTATCTTCCACGAACGCCCGGCACTTGAGGATGCGCTCCTTCGCCTCGGGCGCGAGTTCGACCGTCTCGCCGCGGGCGACCCGGACCACCTGCTCGATGCTCAGGCTCTTGCCGTCAAGGACCACCGACATGCTCGATTCCTCCTGTGAATTCTACTTCTTCGCCCCACAGCGGCCACGCCGCGGCCGGGGCCGCGCGGGCGCGCGTTCCTGTGCACCCCGGGTATGACTGCCGGGCCAGAACACGCGCTTGCACTTCGGACAACGGCTGAAGTCGTGATGTATCTGGTAGATGAAGAACGGTATCGCGGGCCGGGCCTGCTCGCGGCTTATCTTCTCCAGCGCCACGTTGCAGTCCCGGCACCGACTGCCGGATGGGGGCGGGGGTGCGGCGGGCTTCTCCGCGGCCGGCGCTGACGCCGGGGCCTCCGACGCCGGGGCCGAACCGGCCTCGATGCCCAGCTGTTCCCGGACCTGCACGAGCTGTGCGGCCGGGTCGTTGCTTTCGACGTAGAACGCGCCGGGCAGTTCGCGCAGGCGGCCGGCCCGGGTCAGGAACAGCTGGTCCTTGGCGCGGGCCTGCTTGTAGGCGCGCAGACCGCCGATGCCCCGGCGATACTCGGCGTCCACGCCCAGCGCCCGGAGCTCGCGACAGAGCTTGCCCAGCATCGTGTCGCAGGTCAGCCGCAGTTTCTGCGGCCGGTCTTCCGGCGGACTGGTAGTTTCCTGCATCGGCTAAATCTAGCGCGAATCGTCCCGGAATCAAGCCGCCGGATTGCACCCGGGCGGCTCTTCAGCTACAATCTGCCCGTGCCGACTCGGATTCTCTTCGCCTGCGTCGGGAATTCCTGCCGCAGTCAGATGGCGGAAGCGTTCTGCCGCGACCTCGGTCGCGATGTCGAATGCGCGTCCGCCGGCTCCGCGCCCGCAAGCCGGGTCCAGCCCGACACCGTCGCGGTGATGAAAGAAGACGGCCTCGACATCACCGCGGCCCGGCCCAAGGGCTTCGCCGACCTGGCCGGCCGGGACTGGGACTACCTTGTGACGATGGGCTGTGAGGTCGCCTGCCCGTTCCTGCCCGGCGCGCGCCAGGTGCAATGGCAGATTGCGGACCCCTACGGCAAGGGCCTCGAAGAATACCGCCGCGTGCGCGACATCATCCGCCGCCAGGTCCGCGACCTGCTCGCATCGCTGGGCCGTCTCCGCCACACACCCGAAGACGACCACCAACCCCTTGCCTGACCGACAGCCTATTGACAACTCGAAGTCACCCACCTATAATCATTTATGCCTATCCGTGAGTTCCGTTGCCGCGAATGCCGCAAGACCTTCGAAGCGCTGGTATTCAGCCCGCGCGACGAAGCGGGCGAGCGGTGTCCGTCCTGCGGCAGCGGCCGGCTCGAAAAGCTGTTTTCCGTGTTCGGGGTCTCAGGCACCGAGCGCAAGATTACAAGTTCCGCAAACTGCGCCAGTTGCAGCTCGCGCAACTGCGCCAGTTGCAGTTAGGAGGGGCCGATGACGATAACCAAAGCCGACCTTGTCGAGAAGATAGCCGAGCAGGTCCAGCCGAACATCACCAAACGCGACGTCACCCGTATCGTCGAGATGTTCCTGGAGGAAATCAAGCAGACCCTCAAGGACGGTAACCGCATCGAAATCCGGGGCTTCGGCGTGCTGAACACCAAGCTCCGCAAACCCAAGGTTGCCCGCAACCCCAAGACCAAAGAACCGGTCAACATCCCGCCCCGCCGGGTGCCGGTCTTTAAGGCATCCCGCCTGCTCAAGGCCAGCCTGACAAAAGGAGAGCTATAGTATATGCCGTGCGGCAAAAAGCGCAAGCTTCGTAAGATCAAGCGTCACAAGTACAAGAAGCGCATCAAGGCAATGCGCCACAAGACGAAGCGACGCTAGCCGCCGGCTTCGATTGGTCGGTCCGGCCTGCGGGTCGGGAATGACCTTGGGTTTGCGCGACCGTGGGGTCGAGGGTTCGTTGTTTCGCGCAATCCTGTTCGCCTGAAAGGGAGGAAGCGATGCGCTCTTGCCTGCTCGTTGCGGTGCTCGCCGTCCTGCTGTTGGCCCTGACCGCCAACGCCGCCCAACCCGGCGGCTGGGAGCAGGAGGCCGGCTTCGAACTACTCTTCAACCAGGGCTACTACTCGCCCAACTGGGCCGGCGACGAGAAGACCTCGGGCGCGCTCACCGCGTCCATCGGCCACCGCGCCCAGCGCCAGTTCACCGGCGTGCTCCGGCTCGAACACGAACTGGAGCTCGCCTTCGGCCAACAGCTCACCCGCAACAGCGCGACCTGGACCGCAAGCAAGTCCGAGGACAAGCTCAATCTCGATGAGCTCCTGCGCTTCACCCTCGGGCTCTGGGTTGACCCGCTGGTACTCGTCCAGGCCCGTAGCCAGTTCCTCGACGGCCGCGACCCGCAGGAGACGCAGTGGTTCAACCCGGTTCAGCTCCTTGAAGCCGCGGGCTTCGGCCGCAAGTTCTTCGACGACGAAGTCCGCACCCTGACCAGCGAGTTCGGCGCCGCCGCGCGCCAGGTCTTCGACCGACTCGACACCCTCACCGTCTCCGACGCCGGTCTGAGCTGGACCACCGCCTACCGCACCCGCTTCTTCTCCCCCAACGCCGGCTATGCCACCCGGCTCGCGCTCTACAAGCCGCTCGTCGCCTTCGGCACCGACACCGAGCTCGGCACCCTGCCCCAGGCCGACTGGCGGCACGAACTCTCCGCCCGGTTCAACAAGGTGCTCTCGGGCAAGGTCTTCGCCCAGGTGCTGTTCGACGACCGGGTGGACGACACGCCCCGGCTCAAGCAGACACTCGGGCTCGGCCTCTCGCTGGCCTGGCCCGCGACCGCGGAACAGGAGTAACCAGGATGCTCAAAGAGTTCATCATCCGCGGCAACGTCGTGGATTTGGCGGTCGGCATCATCATCGGCGGCGCCTTCGGCACCATCGTCCGCTCGCTCGTCGCAGACGTCATCATGCCGCCCATCGGCCTGCTTCTCGGCAACATTGACTTCGCCAACCTCTTCATCGTTCTCAAGGCCGGGGCCGAGGTCGCCGGCCCCTATGCCACCCTGGCCGACGCCCAGGCCGCCGGCGCGACGACGGTCAACTACGGCGTCTTCATCAACAGCATCGTCTCCTTCCTCATCGTCGGCTTCGCGGTCTTCCTGCTCATCAGGCAGGTCAACCGCCTCAAGCGCGAAAAGCCCGCGCCCCCGGCCGAGCCGACCGAGAAGGACTGCACTCGGCGTCCCGGCGGAGCTACTCCCCCGGTTGCGCGGTGCGCCCCGGCCTTTCACCACCGGCCTTGCCTTCCGGCGCGGCCGGCTCCTCGTCACACTCGATGCCGAGCAGTTCCAGCACCAATTCGTCCCTGAGGGTCAGGCCCCTCGGTTCGGGGTCCCCGACCAGCCGCCGCAGCCGGCTCCCGGGCAGTAGATAGGGCAACAACGCCTCGGTCTTGAGGTCCCGCCCGCGAACCAGTCGCCGCACCACCTTGCTGACATCGTCGTACATCCTCATCGGGTCTTCGATGTTGGTCGCTTCAAGCAACAGTATCTCGATGATGTCCCGGGCCACGGCATCCAGACTGTGCCTGGCCACGAACTCATCAAGCGGCAGTACCACCCCGGCCTGGCGGGTTAGTTCCTCGCGCCGGCGGTGCGTCTCCTCGCGCCAGTTGCGAATTGCCTTCATCACCGGTGGGGTGTAGACTTTCCTGTTGAACCGCATCGGGTCGTCTTCGCCGAACCAGTCTTCCTCGCCACACGAAGGCAAGGGCACATCAACCCTGCGCCTGCCCTCAAGCCATTCCAGCGGCGTCGCATAGGGCTTGAGCTCCGTTTTCTCGCGTTTGCTCACTTTCTCTCCTTTCGTGTTTGTCGGATGATGGGACGGGCCGCCTGCCGCGTCCCCTGTTACTATCACAATTTTGGCGATTTTGTAGCTGTTTTTTTCGATTGAAGCTACGTAACTTGGGCCGAAAAGAATATCCGCTTAAACTGGCCCGGTTGAACACAACCCCGGGACCGGCAGGAAACCGGGACGCAAAGCCGGTTGCCTGACTCCGAATCCGTCACCTGCGGGCCCGCGTTGACGAGAACCGCCGGGGCGGATAGACTGTCGGTGTGAAGGCCGCAGGTTCGTCGGTCGGCCGGGTATTCAACCGGAGGAGGATATGAGAATGGGTTTCTTGTCGAGCGCTTTCTTCTGGGGCGGGCTGGTCGTGCTGGTCGGCCTGTCCATCATCCTGAACTCACTGGGCGTGCGGATTCCGCTGGTCCGCATCGCCATCGGGCTGTTCTTCATCTGGCTCGGGGTTTCATTCATCGTCGGCGGGTTCCGGCGCACGATCGAACGCCGGGTCGCGGCCACGGGCCCCCACGAGTACAACGCCGTCTTCGGCAGTACAGTTTTCGACCTGACCGGCATTCGGCCCGGGGACAAGGATGAGCGGGTCGAGGTGAACGCGATATTCGGCCAGGCCCGGGTGATAGTTGACCTGAACACGCCGGTGCGGGTCGAGGGTTCGGCCGCGTTCGGCCAGATCCGGTTCCCGGACGCGGGCAGTGTCAGCTTCGGCGACCGGGTGTACGATACGCCGCGCTACCGGGGCGGCGAGCCGGCGCTGGTCATCAAGGCGGCGGCGGTGTTCGGCCAGGTGGTGGTCGAGGGCGTGCGGAGCCTGCCCCGGACCGACACCGTGCCGGAACCGGGAAGCTGACCGGCGGCTTGACGAGCGGCAGACGGCCGGTAGCATTCTGCTGATGAATCGTGTGCTGACCTCCGGAAGGCGGCGGACTTGAGCCGCCGCAGACCGGGCGGTCGCCCGGTCCTGACCCACCAACCCGATTTCCATTTGACCGTTTCGCGCCGGAGGCATCGGTGAACCTCTGCGCGCGGGGCGGTCGCCCCGCTGGACTGAGACCCGGACCGCAAAGCATGCCCTCGCCCGCCGGGCGGGGGGTTCCCATCGCAATGACCAACCGCGCCGCGTCAAACGGCGCACGAAAGGAGACCGACCGATGCGCAGTCTCGTAACCCTGCTTGGACTCGCCGCGCTGGTCCTGGTAATCGGCTGTGGCGGGCAGTCCGAAGTCCCGGTGCTCCGCGTCGGGCACGTGGGCCACGACCATCACTCCGCGCTCTACGTCGCCGGTAATGCCGGCGAGGAGTTCAAGGAGTTGTACGGCATCTGGCTCAAGGAAATCCGTCCCCGGGAGCTCTACGAACTCTACGACGGCACGAAGAGGGTCGCCGAGGTCGAACTCTACAAGGCCGGCGGCGGCTCGGAGATGCCGACGATGATGAGCCAGGGCGCGTTCGACATCGGGTTCGGCGGTGTTGCCGCTATCGAGTTCTTCGTGGACAAGGGCTCGCCCCTGCGGATGATCGCGCCCCTGCATTCGAAGGGCGATATGCTCGTCGTCAACCCCGGCGTCCCGGCCGGCAACTGGCCGGAGTTCATCAACTGGCTCAAGGCCCGGCCCGGCCAGGTCAACGTCGGCTACAAGAGCCCGGTCGCGGTCGCCCTGCTCATTTTCCAGCGCGCGCTCGACCACGAAGGCATCAGCTACACCGGCGACAAGGGCAACGCCTCCGCGAAGGTACTGCTCGTGAACGTGAAGGAGGAGGCAAACCTCAACGCCGCGCTCCAAAGCGGGCAGATTCTCGCTTACGTCTCGAACAACCCGTGGTGCGCTATCGCCGAGTCCAAGGGTTTCGGCCGCGCCATCGCCGAGCTCCACAACCTGCCGCCGGGCGTGTTTGAGGACCATCCCTGCTGTGGCATCGCCGGCAACGATTCCGCGGTCGCCCGGCACCCGGAAGCGGTCGCCAAACTACTTGAGCTCTTCGCAGTCGCGTCCCACTATATCGCCACCGAGCCGGAGAAGACCGCCGAGCTGGTCGGGCAGTGGCTGGGCATCAGCCCGGAGGTCATCCTCGCCTCGATGGCCACGTCCGGCTACTCGATGGAGCCGGATGCCGCGTTCCGGGACGGGATGTGGGTCTGGTACGAGGAGATGGTTGGTCTTGGGCGGATTACCGACAAGCTCAAGGGTGTCAGCCGCGCGGAGTTCGAGGCGCTGTCCTACAACTTCGGGCCGCTGGAGAAGGCGCTGGCCGGGGCGGCTAAGCGCATCAACAAGCAGAAATAGCGGATGCCGATGAGGATTTCAGGCCCGGTGAGCGGGAGCAGTCCCGACCATCAGGGCTCCTCCGCCGGTCGCGGGCAGGACATCGGCCGCCGATTGAGCCGCATCGGCCTGGCACTGATTCTGCCGGTGCTCCTGCTCGCGGCCTGGCAATTCCTGGCCGTCCGGATGAACAACCCCTGGCTGTTGCCCCAGGTGACCGCGGTACTGGCGCGGCTGTCCCGTCCTTTCGCCAACGTGCTCGAGACCGGCTCCCTGCTCTACAACGTCGGCGTGTCCTGCCTGCGGGTGGTCTTCGGATTCGCGCTGGCCGCGATCGTGGCGGTGCCGCTCGGGTTGGTGATGGGCCGGATACAGTTGGTGCGGCGCATCGTCGGCCCGTTCGTCGAAATGTTCCGGCCGCTCTGCCCGATTGCCTGGATTCCGTTCGCGATGGCGATATTCAAGACCTGGACGGTGGTGAATGTCTTCGGGGTCCGCTACTCGAACACGGTTCTCGAC
>DSBX01000133.1 GCA_011049385.1 Caldifarciminota bacterium
CCCAGTCCTTCGGCGGAATGCCCGCCGACCTCGCGGCCACCCTCAGGGGGTCACCATGTGCCTGGGCTAGAGCTAGATTCGATGCATCCGGCGGGATGTTTGAGCTGTACTTTCTTCTTGTGGGTGACCATACCCGCGTAGCACTGCCCCAGAGCGGGTCCGACCACTGGTATGCCTGTGTGGCCGGTGGCGACGAGATTGCGGACGTACCGGTAGGCAGGATTTCCGTGACGAGTGGCCCCAGTGCGGCAATAGCCGCTGAGAAGATCCTCCGGTACGAGCGCGACCAGCACCCCAACTGGCAGGTTGGAAGGACACTGCTGGTGAACCACTGGGAGCATAGTGAGCTTGCGGATGCGTTCGAGACGATACTCGACAGTCTTGGACTTCCCTATGACCGGCAGAATGGTCGCCTCGCCAGCGTAACGAACCAGACCGTGAAGAACCTCATTCAAGGTTCAGACGGGTACGGGTTGCTGAACTACTTCGGTCACGGCGGAATCGACCCGGACCGATGGTCGGACTGGAACTGGGACCTCAGAGAGGATTTCACGAGTGCCGATGTCGGGTCTCTGAGCAATCCAGACTGGTTACCCCTGCTCTACAACGTCGCCTGCTCCTCGGCCCAGCGCGGTGCGGGGCACAGCGGAGCCTGGACCCTGCATTCTCTGGGGGGCGGAGTCGCCGCATGGGGATTCTCGCATATAGGCTACACGGATGCCGCTGCGGCCATGAACGAGTATCTCCACCGCTTTCCGTACCGGCTACCGGAGACTAGAACCTGGCTAGTGACAAACCGCGCCAAGCTTAGGATGCTCGAGTTGCACCCCAATGCGGAAGGCTACGCCAACAATCACCGCTTCCACCTTGTCGGTGATCCTTCACTACACATCTGGACCGCAGATAGCGGAGAACTGCTCGTGCAGACGGTTCCGCGGGCTCTATATGTGGACTCCGTGAGCCTCGTCAAGGTTAAGGTAACCAACCCGAACGCGACAGTACCTGTAAGCAATGCCGTTGTTGGCGTCTACAAGGATGGCTTTCCGGAACCCGAGATTCTCGCATCGGCAACCACCAACGCAGCCGGTTGGGCGTGGTTCTATGTGACCCCGACCAGCGAAGGCCCGATAAGTGTCACGGCTTTCAGGCCGCTCTTCCGAACCGGCAAGGACGAGATACGCGCGTACCGGGGCAATATCGGGATAGACGGTACCCAATCCGAGCGTACGCTGACTCCGGCCGAGTTCGCGGTCCGGGTTGACCCGGTGGTCAAGGGTGCGCCTCGCATACAGGTTGACGTCCCCGGGCCGGCCGGACTGCGCTTGACCATCCACGACGTTGCCGGTAGGATGGTAGCCGAGATGGCGGATGGCAATCTTGCACCCGGCAGGCACTGGCTCGACCCGATGTCTACAGCCGCGGGAGCAGCGCGGCTCGCCCCGGGTGCATACTTCATCCGATACCAGAGTGAGTTCGGCGAAGGCCTGCTCCGGTTCACGCTGGTGCGCTGAAAGATGAGGAAGCGATGATGAAACCGGCCGCGGCGGCCCTGCTGATTACGGTTCTGGTCTCAGGAGCCGCGGCCGGCACCCTGCGCTGGACCGAACCGGTCCCGATCTGGCCGGATACAGCGGGCACAGACATCCTATGGCAGAGCAGGCCTGTCCTTACCGGCAACGATACCGCTCTCTGGGCAGTATGGTGGCAGGGGAAAGGAGACAGCGGCCACATCAAGGCCACCCGCCACGACGGCAGGCAGTGGTTGCCCCCGGTCTCGGTCTTCCACGGGACTCGAAGCAACCCACCGTACTATCTGCGCCTGACCCTGGACCGCGAGCAGGAGCCCTGGGTCGTCTACGACCTTGTGGACACGACCGGGGCGGACCTGCTGTATTCCCACCGCAGTGGAGACACCTGGACTCATCCGGCAGTAGTCATCAGAGACTCACGACGGAAACCGTATGCTCCCGGCCTGGGTGCTCATCCACAGGGAGGAGTTCAAGTTGCCTGGGTCAGGGAGGAATGGTATGATGTCTGGCTCTATACCGCGCACGGAACCGAAGACTCTTGGACCACACCTGTGATGGTTGATGCCGCAGAAGCAATCATGCTGATGCGTTCTCCGGCGGTCGCGGCCATCAATGACAGCCAGATGATGGTTGTCTGGCCTGCCTGCCGGGACTTGGTACACACACCGTTGTGGAGCATGGTCGGTTCGGGCACCTCGTGGACCGAACCCGTTGCGGTAGCCTTCCCGCCCGGGGGCACCGAGTACCCGGCGCAACTCGTCGTCCCGCGGACCGGACCCGGGGTCGGGGATGTGCGTCTCTTCTGGCACCGGAACGGCCATGGCCTTCAGACCGCCCGGTATGACTACGACGGCGAGCGATGGGTCGAACCGCTGCAACTCGACCCGGAGTGCACGGGAGAGCCCGCTGCCTGCACCGACGAGTACGGGTGGACATGGGTGTCGCACTACAACCAACTCGGGGATTACTGGCGTTCAGTCGTGCGCTACCACGACGGCACAGCTTGGAGTGAACCGATGATTCCCCACACCGACACCGCCCTGGCCATCGTTGGCTTGGCTGCAGCCCACGGCCGCATCTGGGCAATAATGCGTGGATACCAGGCGTACCCTGGACGCCTGCTCTACTACAGCTCGGTAGCGCACCCGCTGGCCGTGTCCGAACCGGATCGGACTCCGGTCCGACAACCGGCCGGCCCGACCATCGTACGCGGCATTCTCAATCTGCAATCCGGAATCTGGAATCCGGAATCTGACTTCGTCCTCCTCAACGCCTCCGGCCGGAAGGTGATGGAACTGCAACCGGGCGAGAATGATGTCCGGCATCTCGCCCCCGGGGTCTACTTCATCCGGGCAGAGGATCCGAGGGGTCAAGGGTATGCAGGAGCACACGCTTTGCGTTTCGAGGGTTCGAGCCGGAAGGTCGTGATTCAGCGGTAGGCGGACAATATCGGCCCGGCCGCGTTCGTCGGCGGGTGGTTCGTCCGTCCGGAAATCTCCGGGACAGTCCCAGCGCGTGGACGCGCCGGGCTGAGGTACAGTCCCGGATTTCCTCTGACGTTCATCGGCTGTTACTCCGTCCGCCATCTTCTCTCTTACTTATCCGGAGCCCCGGGAACTGAATGCCGAACTCCCCTGCCGTCCAGACCGCCAGGCGGCAGGCCATTGGCCTGCCGCCTGAGTCTTCTCGCCGAGCGCTAGTCGAGTATCGTCACCCGCGCGGTCCGGGTCCGGTCGCCGGTCACGAGCCGGACGAAGTAGGTCCCGGCCGGGATACCCCGGGTACTGAACGCCCAACTGCCCTTGCCCGCGGCAAGGTTGCGTTGCCCGAGGTCCGCAACCATCCGGCCGCTGTGGTCGTAGACCGCGGCACGGGCCGCGGCCGGCGCACCGAGCGCGAACTCGAGCCGGGCACTGCCGCGCGCCGGGCTGGGCGCGACCCTGAACGCGGGCCGCACCGAACCGGGCCCGACCGGACCGGAGACACCGGTGTAGAGGTCGGTCCGGAAGACCGACCCGCCCTCGGTGCCGGCAAAGAGCACCGGCTCGGCCCCGGGCCGGAGCCCGAGCGAGAGCACGCGCAGGTTGTCGAGCCCATCGTTCATCGCCGCCCAGCTTGCGCCGCCATCCGTGGTTACGTGCACGCCCGAGCCGTAAGTCCCGGCATAGACCTTCTGCGCGTCGTCCGGGTCCACCGCCACCGCCCGGGTCTGAGTCGTGAAGCCGGTGGCCGTCCAGGTCGCGCCCGCGTCGGTGGACTTGAACACGCCGCTACCCGACCCGGCATAGAGCACCTGCGGGTTGCTCGGCGCGACCGCCAGCTTCCAGATCTTACCCGCCAGCCCGGTCCGGCTGGAGGTCCAGTTCTGGCCGAGGTCGGTGGTGATGTAAAGCGCCGGGTGGCTGTAGTTCGAGTCTCCCGCGAGGTAGACCCGCATCGAGTCAACCGGGTCGAAGACGATGGACCAGCCGTAGGTCCCGGTAGTGATGGTATCGTAGGCCCAGGTCGCGGCCCCGTCCGTGGTCCGCGACACCGCAAGGTTGTACTTGCTGTCGTAGTAGAATCCGCCGCAGGCGAAGATGATGTCGGGGTTGTGCGGAGAAACCTGCACATCGCCGCCGGTGCTCATCCAGCCGTCTATCTTCTGCCAACTGGCTCCGCCAGTGGTGCTCCTGAAGAGCTCGGCGCCACCTCAGCCGGAACCTTCGAGCATGTACATCCGGTCGGCGTCGTGGGGGTCGAGCGCGATGTTGCAGACCGCGCCGCAACCCGAGGGCCGGGCCTGCGGCTGCCAGTTGCTGCCGAGGTCGGTGGACTTGAACCAGACGTTGTCCAGGACCTCAATGAAGACCGTTGCCGGGTCGTGCGGGGATACGGACACGACCGGCACCCGGGCGATGAGCAGGCCGTTGTTGATGGAAGTCCAGGTCGCACCGTAATCCGTGGACTTGAACATCCCGACCGTCGAGCCGCAGTAGACCGCCCCGTCTTCACCCGGCACGACCAGCACGGTCCGCAGGCCGGTCCCGCTCAGGCCGGTCGCCGCGGTCCAGGTCACGCCGGCGTCGGTCGAACGCCAGACATTGTTGTACGCGGCCGTGTACATTATGTTCGGGTTGTCCGGCGCCGCGGCAATCTGGTAGTTGTAGATGCTGGTGCCTTGCCGGACCCAGGTCTCGCCCCGGTCGGTCGAACGGATGACCCCATTGACGGAGCCGGCAAAGACGATGTTGTTGTCCACCGGACTGACGTAGAACGAGTAGACGTAGGAGTAGTTGGCCGGAAACTCCTTACGGGTCCAGGTCGCGCCGCAGTCGGTCGAGCGGTAGACCGCGCTCCGGCCGTCCACATACCCGCCGAGGTAGAGCGTCGTCGTATCCACCGGGTCAATCGCCATCGCGTATACCGTGCTCGCCGCGATGGTGTCAACCTGTGTCGTCGCCCAGGTCGTGCCGCCGTCCGTGCTCTTGCTCGAGGTGACCTGCCAAGCCGAGCCGTCGTACCGGTAACTGGGCACGTAGATGACGTCCGGATTCAAGGGGTTGACCGCGATGTCCCGGCCGTTGTTGTTGGTGCCGAGCGTGATGCTCGTCCAGGTCATACCGCCGTCGGTCGTGCGGTAGAAGCGCGAGCTGGCGATTCCGTAGAGAATATCCGGGTCGGTCGGGTGAGCCGCCATCTTCTGCAGGTAACTGGCGACGTTCGCACCCCACAGCTCCCAGTTCGCCCCGCCGTCGGTAGACCGGATCAGCGGGAAGCCGTTGTTGTTTGAGGCAATGTATATCGGCGGTGAGGTCCCGGCCGGGACCGCGCCGGAGTAGATCGTGCCGCCTTCCGGCCCGACGCACACCCAGTCCGCGCTTGCCGGCGCGGCAAGGACGAGCAACAGGCCGAGGGCAACCGCCATGCGTGGTATCATCGTTGCACTCCTTTGCTTCGGTTCGAAGCTTATCGGCGATAACGGATTGTCCACGGCCCGCTCAACTTCGGGCCAGCGTGAAATGATAGGTGACCGATGCGCCGCAGTCAACCGGCGGCTAGTGGCCCCATTGCTCGGCCAGATAGACCCGGCGTCGGCATTCCGGGCAGAGAATCCGCATCGTGCCCGAGCGATAGGGCTCGATCCCGACATCCGGGCCCGGCGGCGCGGAGACCCCGAGCGTCTCGTACTTGGCGATGAACAGGCTCGGGTTCGCGCTGACCAGGTCGCCGACCTTGTGGGCGAGGTAGACGAGGTGCTCGGTCGAGGCGAACGACGCGCCGCACATCTCGCACAGCGCGGCCGGCTTCTCCACCGCGGTCTCCCAGTCCTCCGACCGCTCGGTCCGCGCGGTATCGAACTCGGTGGACTGGTAGATGGCGTCGCCGACCGTGCAGTAGCGGACGCACTGGCCGCAATAGATACAGCGCTCGGCGTGGTGGATGTTGCGGAGCACGCCCCGCTCGCGGTCCACGACTATCTCCCGGGCATTGGTCGGGCAGACGTTGGCACAGGCCCCACAGCAGATGCACTTCTCCTCGCGAAACTTGAGCATCCCCCGGAAGTTGGGGTGAATGGCGTCAACCGCGGCCGGGAACTTCGAGGTGAACGGCGGGCTGAACAGCGAGCGAATCGCCTCGCCGAGCTCGCGGAGCTTGGGTAGCGGAATCTTCACTTCTCCTCCCCTTCGCCGGTCTCGATGATCGAGCGGCCGCCGCGGTCCTCGGTGAACATATCGCGGATCGTTCCCCTCCAGAGCTTGACCCCGAACTGCAAAGAACCGCGCGAAAGGGCGTGGGAAGCGACCGGCAGGTTGATGAGCACGAAGAGAATCACGACCAGCGCCTTGATGCCGATGGCCGAGAACCCGGTCATCAGGAAGATGCCGAACAGGATGCCGCAGGTGCCGAGCGTGACCGACTTGGTCGCGGCCTGCATCCGGTTGTAAAGGTCCGGGAACCGCACCAGCCCGAGGCAACCGAGCAGGTTGAAGGCGACGCCGCCGATGATGAAGACCCAGCCGATGGTTTCAGTCATCGAGGCTCCTTCCCGACAGGTACTTCGCCAGCGCCAGCGTCGCCACGAAGCTGATTACCGCCAGCGCGATGGAGATGTCGAGCAGGTAGGCGAGCCGGTAGCGAAGCGCCATCAGCGCGGTGATGCAGGTGAATATCACCGCCATGATGTCGACCGCAATCGCCCGGTCCGGTATGCTCGGCCCGCGCAGGACCCGATACAGGCAGAAGAAGGCACCGAGCACCAGTACCACTATCAGAATCGTCATCCGTGCCTCCCTACTCGAAAATCCGGGCCAGCAGTTTCTCGAACGGCCCCTTGATGAGCCGCCCGGCTTCGGCCGCGTCCTCGGTCCGGACTTCGATCCAATGTATATAGAGCAGGTCGTCCTTGATTTCGACCGTCAGCGTCCCCGGGGTCAGCGTTATCGAATTGGCGAGGAAGGTCCGGGCAATATCGCTCTTGAGCGTCGTCCGAATCTTGACGATGCCGGGCTTGAGCTGGAGCCCGGGCGAGAGCACCCGGAGCGCGACGTCAATGTTGGCCTTGATGACCATGTAGCCGAACACCGGGATGTAGACCAGCACCCAGAACCAGCGCACCGGGTTGAAGAGCCGGAGCGGGTTGAGCGGCAGGTCGCGGCCGAAAACCAGCGCCGCCACCAGCGCCACCACCGCACCGGCGATGAGCGAGGCCGGGGCGAGGCTCCAGGTCAAGAGCAGCCAGACGCCGAACCCGCCCAGCCAGTAACAGATTGTTTTTGCCGCCTTCATCCTAGCCCCCCAGCACCATCCGGGCATACTCGAGCCCGCCGGTCAGCACCCGGGCCGCCGGCTCGATTATCGAATCCAGCACCGGTCGGAAGCCGATTCCGAATGCCAGCGCCAGCACGACCAGGATCACCAGCGCGGCCAGAATCGGGAAGGGCGCTTCCCTGGCCTTGGTCGGTTCGCGGTCCTTGCGCGCGAACAACACGTTGTTGATGACCTTGAGCATGTAGCCCATCGTCACGACGCTGAACAGCGCGGCGATGATCGCCAGCCAGTACATCTTCGCCGCGACCGCGCCGACGATGATGAACAGCTTGGAGAAGAACCCGGCGAACGGCGGTATCCCGGCCAGCGAGAGCGCGCCGGCAATGTAGCTCCACGAAGTCACCGGCATCGTCTTCTCGAGCCCGGAGATGGCGCCGATCTCGCGCGAACCGGTCTCGCGTTCGATGGAGCGCGAAGCAAGGAAGAGCAGACCCTTGGTCACCGAGTGGCCGAGGATGTGGAAGAGCGCGCCGACGATCGCCCAGTAACTGCCGATACCGAACCCGAGGATGATGTAGCCGATCTGGCTGATGGTCGAATAGGCGAGCAACCGCTTATAGTTGTTCTGGTTGATGGCGAGAAGCGAAGCGACGATGAGCGAGAACAACCCGAGGCCGACCAGCAGGTTGAAGAAGGTCGGCGCGGTCGCCCGGGTCAGCCCGAAGACGTTGAACACGATCCGGCTCATCGCATAGATACCCAGTACCTTGACGAACACACCGGACAGCACCGCCGAGACCGGAGCCGGCGCCGAGAGGTGGGCGTCGGGCAGCCAGGAGTGGAACGGCATCAACGCCATCTTGGTCGCGAAGCCGACCAGCATCGTCCCGAGCACGAACCAGACGAACGGGGTCTGGCCCGCGGCCTGCAGGGCACGCGACATCTCGGCCATGTTCAGGGTCGAGGTCCGGGCGTAGAGCAGGGCGATGGACACCAGCACCATCATCCCGGCAATCTCGCCCATGACCATGTACTTGAACCCGGCCTCGAGCTCCTCCTCGCCGGTCCCGAACGCGACCAGCGCGTAGCTCGACACTGCGGCGATCTCGAGGAAGACGAACAGGTTGAATATGTCGCCGGCCAATGCGACGCCGTTGAGCCCGGCCAGCAACAGCATGAACAGGGTGTAGTACTTCCAGCGGCCGGTGTAGCGGTCGAGGTACCGGGTCGAGAACAAGAGCGCGGGCAGGCCGACCAGGTTGGCGATGAGCACGATCAGCGCGGACAGCGAATCGTAGACGAGCACGATACCGAGCCGCGGCCCCCAGCTGCCCAGGCTGTAGACCACCGGCTGTCCGCCCTGCGCCAGCGTGACGAGTCCGTAGATGCTGAACGCAACCAGGAACGCACCGACAAGGTTTCCGACGATGTCGGCGAGGTAGCGCCAGGCCCGGCCGAGCAGGGGTATCAGGAACGCGCCGGCCAGCGGCACGACCACGAAGAGGGGCAGGTACTGTGTCAGCACGCCGCTAGCCCTTCAACCGCCGGATTTCGGTGATGTCGAACGTCTTGTACTTCTCATAGATGCGCATGACGAATGCCAGCATCAACGCGGTCGTCGCCAGGCCGATAACAATCGCGGTCAGCACCAGCGCCTGCGGCAGTGGGTCCACAAAGTTATCGGTCATCCCGACCCGGGTGATGATCGGCGCAACCGCATCGTGCCGGAAACCGACGAACGCGAGGAGCAGGTTCACCGAGTACTGCATCAGGCTGAAGCCGATGACCATCTTGATGAGATTGCGCTTGAGCACGACCGCGTAGAGCCCGAGCAGGAAGAGCAGGAAGCAGGCGGCAAATGGCAGCATCGTCATCACTCCTTCATTACGAACCGCGATGCGCCCAGAGCCAGGAATATCGCGAACAGCCCGGCGCCGACCTTGATGCCGATGGCGATGTTGGCGAACGGGATGATGCCCGCGCTGACCAGTTCCAGCGGTTCGCCGAGGCCCGCCCAGATATTGGTCAGGAAAGCGTGCCCGGTGAAGTAACCGGCCAACCCGAGGATGATGAACCCAAGACCGCCCAGGCTCTCGAACACCGAGGAGAAGGTGTAACGGTGTTGCTCGACGTTCTCGACCGAGCCGAAGGCGAGCGAGACAAGGATGAACGCCGCGGCAATTATCGCGCCGCCCGCAAACCCACCGCCCGGGGTCAGGTGCCCGTGCAGGATGATGTAGCCGCCGTAGAGGAAGACCATCCCCGCCACCAGCCGGGCGATGGTCTGGACGATAACGGTCATGCCGCGCGTCACTGTCCACCTCCTCCCGGCCTGGACCTGTACCCGACCTGGCGGACTACCGTCAACACGCCGACGACCGCGGTAAACAGCACCACCACCTCGCCCAGTGTGTCCC
>DSBX01000232.1 GCA_011049385.1 Caldifarciminota bacterium
ACCTACGGCCAGGGCGCGGACTCGATGTACAGCATCAACGGCTCGACCAAGGACTTCAACTACGGGTTCGATGGCTCGATGGACCAGCCCATCGAGCCATCGAACCCGTAGTTGAAGTCCTTGGTCGAGCCGTTGATGCTGTACATCGAGTCCGCGCCCTGGCCGTAGGTGTAGCCGTTGTAGCTGTCGTATCGGCCGGACAGGAAGTGGATGAGGTTGCGCTCCGGAATGGCGTTGACCGAAGAACCGCAGTAGCTCCACGGGTAGGAGATGAACTCGATGCCGGCGTGATAGCTGACGTAGATGACGAACGGGTGGCGCAGGATGTGCGCCAACTGGGCCCGGGATTCCGGTTCGCTCATCGGGCCTGTGCCCCGGCCTGAGCCGCTCTGCCACATCCAGCCCCAGTTGCGGTTCAGGTCTACGCTCCGGTCATTGTAGCGCCGGGCCCGGACGTAGCCGTCCGGGTTCACCATCGGCACCAGCCAGATTTCCCGGGTATCAACCAGTCGGGTTACGAGCGTGTCGGTCCCGTAATTCGCGGCGAGGTGCTTGATCATCTCCATCGTTACGGCCCAGGCTATCTTCTCATCGCCGTGAATCGCGCCCTCGAAGTAGAGCGCGGGACGTGTGCCGACCGCCTGTGGTTCGGAGGAGAACTTCATCGCCAGTACCAGCCGGTTGCTGGTCGAGAGGCCGAGTGTTTCCAGCTTCACGAACGAGGAGTTGTTCGTGGCGATGGTCATCATCGTGTCCCGGAAATGCTCATAGTCCATATACCAGGCATCGTCGGCCCGGGTCAGGGCGTTGTGTCGGTAGACTTCGTCAATGCGCGGGACGGTGACGATGACGCCCAGTCCCCGGTTGCGCAGGAGCGTCTGCTGGTTCCGGGTCGCTTCCAGTTCCCAGCCGCCGGGCCGCGGGCCGTTGATGATGATGCCGAGCTCCTCGAGCCCGGGCAGTTCCTCGCGGGTGAGCCCGGAAACCACGACAAGGTCCCGGCCCGCTTCCGCGAGCGCGGGCGGCGAAACTGCGGCCATCGCGGCCAGCACCAGCACAACGAGATACGAGAACCTGTTCATCGCGGATCTCCTTTGGAGTATCGAATCAGGCAAGTCTCTTTCGACAACACCTTATGATAGGCCGACAGTTTCGGCAGTCAACGCGGGTCGTCTTGCGGGCGGTCGGCCCGGGGACCGCCGCCGGGCGGCCTCTTCGGATCAGCGCCGGCCGCGCGGTCGGCGCCGGTTCGTGATCTCGAAGGTGTCGCCGGTGACGATGTAGCGGTCGGGTTCAACGGCGACGCGGATGTTGCCGACCACGGTGCGGACGCGGTTTCTGGGCAGGAGCGCGGCCAACCCGGTGTCCGCGGATGAGGCGGGGCCGGGCCGTCGCAGGCGATAGACCTGGCGGCGGTTGCGGCTCAGGCGCTGGAGTACCTGCAGTCCCGCTTCGCCGGCAAAGGAGTCCGCGCCGGGGATGATGACCGCTTGCGGGTTGAGGTCGCGGATTGCCCGGGGCGGCGTGCGGCGGCCGAGGCTGACCATCTCCACCGGGCCGTAGGCCTCGGCGATGCTTGCGGCCAGCGGTCGGTCGTGCTCGTCCGGCCCTTCGGTGAGTCCGCTGGTGATGAGCAGTTCGAAATCGTGCCAGCTGACGAGCAGGGCGAGGCTGTGGTCTTCCTCGACCGGTCGCTTCGTGCGCTCCGTGTCGAGCGCCCGGCCGTTCCCGGCGACGCAGAGGACCGTGACCGCACCGAGCTTGACCGCATCGCCCGGACGCATCGAGCGCCGCCGGCTGGCGGCAACCTGCCGGTACTGCCGGAACTCGGGCGAGGAAGCACTGCGGCCCCGGTCGAGGCAGTCGAAGAGGACGCCTTCTTCGCCCCCGAGACAGCGGATGACTTCGTCGAGCCCGCCGATGCGGCCCGGCGTGTAGTTGGTGGCGATGGTGTAGTCGAGCTCGCGGACGCCCAAGCTGTCGAGGAGAGGGTAGATGATGTTCGCACCGGCGTAGGTCGGGCCGCCGTCAATCAGGCAGGTACGGTGGTCGGGCGTCCGAATGAGCGTGGCGTGGCCGTCGCCGACGGCGACGAAGATGATCTCCAGCGGTGGTTCGCTGACGGGAGACCGGCAGACAAGCGCCGAGAGGAAGAGCAGGATCAGACCGGCAAGAGCGAACGCGCGCGCCCTCAGCACCGTGCGGACGAAAGACCGCAGACTCGTGAACATATTCGATATCCCTCCATTTGCGTCCGGGCGGAACCGGACCAACGGATAATTATACCCGGAGCGGGCATCGGGGTCAAAGCGGTTTGCGCTCGGGCTAGAAGGTGCGGCCGACCTGGAAGTGCGGTTCCCAGCGGCCGCCGCCTTCGCGGTCGAAGCCGTAGCCGAAGTCGAAGCCGAGCAGGCCGAGCATCGGGATTTCGATGCGGACGCCGACCCCGGCGCCGCGCTTGAGGTCGGAGAGGTTGACCCGGCCGATGTCGTTCCAGGTGTTGCCGGCGTCACCGAAGGCGATGAAAGAGAGTTCGCGGCTGAGGCGGAGCTTGAACTCGGTCGAGAACAGCGCCAGCGCCTTGCCGCCGATGGCGTAGCCGCCCTGGTAGGGGCCGATACTGCGGTCGCCGTAGCCGCGGACACCGTCCGGCCCGGTGCCGCCGGCGTAGAACCGGTCGGGCAGGGGTACCGTGTCCCGGGCGCTGAAGCCGTCAATGTAGCCGAAGCGGAACCGGCCCATCAGCCCGAACTTCCAGAAGAGCGGGAAGTAGTGGGCGGCGTCGAGCGTATGGCGGTGGTAGCGGATGTCGCCGACGCTGGTGGCGATGCCGTAGGTGATGGCGGAGCCGGACAGCGGGTTGAAGATGTAGTCGCGCGAGTCCCGGGTCAGGGTCAGGCTGGGGACGAAGGCGGTGCGGTGGACCGTGTCCCGGCGGACATCGTAGGGGCTGTCCGGGTCCGGGTCGTAGTCCTTGGCGATGGAGCCGGGCGGAACGTAGGCGTCGTTGACACGCAGGCCGAGGTAGGCCCGCGTGTAGTCGAGCGGCACAGGCCGCGAGAAGGACACGCCGCCGCCCAACTCCTGGCGGTCATAGTAGGCGTACTTGCGGGTGAGGTAGGAGACGTCGGCCCCGGCCGAGGTCGGGGTGTCGAACAGCCACGGCTCGGTGAATCCGAGCGCGATGTTGGTGAGCTTGCCGCCCCGTTCGAGCTTGATGTTGGCGCGCTGGCCCCGGCCGAAGAGGTTGGGTTGCTGGAGTTCGAGGTAGCCGGTGATGCCGTCCGGGCCGGAGTAGGTGATGCCCGCGCCGATGGTGCCGAAGAAGCCTTTCTCCTTGACCCGGTAGATGAGGTCAATCGTCCCTTCCTCGTCGGCGCGGCGGTGGTCGAGCTGGACGTCTTCGAAGAAGCCGAGATTGAAGATATCGCGCTGACTGCGGATGATTTCACTGCGGCGGAAGCGGTACCCGGGCAGGGAGCTGACCTCGCGGCGGATGACCTTGTCGTGGGTCTGCTCGTTGCCCTCGATGCGGACGAGCCGGACCAGCGCGGGGTCATTCTCGATGATGTCGTAGCTGATGTCAACGGTGTCGCCGCGAAGCTGTTCGGTCGGCTGGACCTGGGCGTAGATGTAACCTTCTTCGGAGTAAAGGCCGTGGATGCCGGCGAGGGCGGCCTGGGCGAGGTCGGTGTTGTAGACCGTGCCCTCGCGCAGCCGGCCGGTGACCGCCTCAAGGTCGGACCGGGCGATGACCGAGTCGCCGCGGATGGTGACCCGGCCGAAATGGTAGCGTGGGCCCTCCTCGATGAAGACGGTAATCGAGACCCAGCCGGCATCGAAACTCATCTCGTAGTCGAGGACCCGGGCGTCGAGGTGGCCGTTACGCTTGTAGAATTGGACGATGCGGTCGAGGTCCTTGATGAATTCGTCCTCGATGAGCTGGGCCTTGCGGTACCAGGTCTTGGGGCGGTTGGTGAGGTTGATGCCGATCTGGGAGGCGGTGAATGCCTCGTTGCCGCTGAAGTCGAGCCGGCGGATGCGGACCTGGTCACCTTCCTCGATACGGAGCGTGACCTCGATGCGGCCCGCGGTATCGGGCGGGCTCGAATCCGCCTCGACGGTGACGAGCAGGAAGCCCCTTTCCTTGTACAGGTCGAGGACTTCCCGTTGCCACTCGAAGAGCCGGCGGTCGGTCAGCACTTCGCCGGGCCGGGCCTTGGTGCGGGTCTCGAGGTCCTTGAGCTTGACCCGGCGGTTGCCGCTGAACTTGAGCCGGGCCAGGCGCGGGTACTCGGTAACCCGGAAGACGATGCGCACCCCGTCGGCGAGCATCGAAGTATCGGCGCGGACCTGCCGGAACAGGCCGAGTCCGTGGATGCGCCGGATGGCGTCGGCGAGCGCGGACTGGAGGCCGGCCGGGGTGAAGGCTTCGCCCCGGGCGATGCCCGCGGTGCGGACGACGAGCATCGAGTCCGCGCCCTCGGTTCGGGCCTCGACGCCGACGACGATGAGCTGGCCCGGCACCGGCCGGGCCTCGGGCGGGGCGGCGAGGAGCAGGGCGACGAGAAGCGCGGTCACTCGGTGGTGGTTGTTTTCGCCTCGGGGGAAGCCTTGCTCCCGGACTCGTCGGCCGGTTCGAATACCAGCCGGCCGTCGGTGCGGTCAACACGGATGGTTGAGCCTTCCGGGAACCGGCCCTTGAGCAGTTCCTCGGCCAGCGGGTCCTCGATGAGCCGCCGGAGCGCGCGCCGGACCGGCCGCGCGCCGAACTGCGGGTCGAAGCCTTCCTCGACGAGCAGGTCGCGGGCGGTCGGGCTGAGCCGGAGCGCGATGCGGCGACGGCGCAGGCGGGCGGTCAGGTCCTCGAGCTGGATTTCGACGATTGCTTCCATCTGCCCGCGGTCCAGCGGCCGGAAGACGATGACCTCGTCAACGCGGTTCAGGAACTCGGGCCGGAAGAAGCGCTTGACCTCGGTCATCACCTTCTCTTTCATCGCTTCGTAGTCGGCCGCCGCGCCGTCGGCCTTGAAGCCGAAGCCGGAGATGCCGCGAATCTCGGTCGAGGCGATGTTGGAGGTCATGATGATGACGGTGTTCTTGAAGCTGACCCGGCGGCCGAGCGAATCGGTGACCTGGCCGTCCTCGAGCATCTGGAGCAGGATGTTGAAGACGTCGGGGTGGGCCTTTTCGATCTCGTCGAAGAGCACGACCGAGTACTGCTTGCGCCGGACCTTCTCGGTGAGCTGGCCGCCTTCCTCGTAGCCGACATAGCCGGGCGGCGCGCCGACCAGTCGGGAGACGTTGAACTTCTCCATATACTCGGACATGTCGAAGCGGATGAGCGCGTCCTCGTCGCCGAACATGAACCGGGCCAGCACCCGGGCGAGCTCGGTCTTGCCGACCCCGGTCGGGCCGAGGAAGATGAACGAGCCGATCGGCCGGCGCGGGTCCTTGACGCCAGCCCGCGAGCGGCGGATGGCGCGGGCGATGGCGGTGATGGCGTGGTCCTGGCCGACGATGCGGGTGCGGACCTCGTCTTCCATCCGGAGCAGCCGGGTGGATTCCTTCTCCTCGAGCTTGGCGAGCGGTACCGAGGTCCAGGCGCTGACGACGTAGGCGACGTCCTCCTCCGAGACGACCGGGAAACTGCCCTTCTTCTCCCACTCCCGCCGCTTGCGCATCAGGTAGTCGGTGAGCTTGCGCTGTTCGTCGCGGGCCTCGGCCGCCTTCTCGAACTCCTGCTTGCGCACCGCCGCTTCCTTGGCCGCGGCAAACTTTTCGATGCGGCGTTCGAGTTCGTCCAGCTCCGGGTTGATGACCGGCCGCATCAGCTTGACCCGCGAGCCGGCTTCGTCAATGACGTCAATCGCCTTGTCGGGCAGGAAGCGGTCGGCGATGTAGCGTTCGGCGAGATGAGCGGCGCTTTCGATGGCGGCGTCGGTGTAGGCGACGTTGTGGTGGAGCTCGTAGCGTTCCTTCAGGCCCTTGAGAATCTCGACGGTCTGCTCGACCGTCGGCGGTTCGACCAGGATCTTCTGGAACCGGCGCTCGAGCGCCGAATGCTTTTCGATGTGGCGGCGGTATTCTTCGAGCGTCGTCGCGCCGATGGCCTGGACCTCGCCGCGGGCGAGCGCGGGCTTGAGGATGTTGGAGGCGTCAATCGCGCCTTCGGCCGCACCCGCGCCGATGATGGTGTGCAGTTCGTCAATGAAGACGATGCAGTCGGAGCGCTGTTGGATTTCGTTGAGGATGCTCTTCAGCCGCTCCTCGAACTGGCCGCGGTACTTGGTGCCGGCGACGATGGCGGCCATATCGAGCGCGAGCACGCGCCGGTCGCGGAGTACGCTCGGCACCCGGCCGCCGACGATACGCTGGGCCAGGCCCTCGACGATTGCGGTCTTGCCGACCCCGGCCTCGCCGATGAGCACCGGGTTGTTCTTCTTGCGCCGGGCGAGAATCTGGATGACGCGCTCGATTTCCCGGTCCCGGCCGATGATCGGGTCCAGCTTCTCCTCGCGGGCGAGCTGGGTCAGGTCGCGCGAGAAGTAGTCGAGCGCGGGCGTCTTCGAGCGCGAGCGGGAGGGCTGGCCGGGCTTGCCGCCCAGCAGTTTCACCGTCTCGTTGCGGACCAGGTCAATGTCAATACCCAGGTTCTGGAGGACCTGGCAACCGAGGCCGCGCTCCTCGCGGAGCAGGCCGAGGAGCAGGTGCTCGGTGCCGATGTAGGTATGGTTCATCTTCCGGGCTTCTTCCACGCCGTAGTTCAGGGCCGAGCGTGCCTCCTGGTTGAGCGGCACATCGCCCAGCACCAGCGTCTCGGAGCCGGTGTCCACCGCCTCTTCGATCGCCCGGCGCAACTCTTCGAGGTTCATGCCCAGGTTGGTGAGTACGACCGCGGCCACGCCCTCGCCTTCCTTGAGCAGGCCGAGGAGGAGATGTTCGGTGCCGATGTGGTCGTGATGGAGGCGGACCGCCTCCTGGCGGGCCAGGTTGATGACCTTGCGGACTCGTTCGGTGAATCTTTCCTGCATATTCCCTCAGAGTGTATGTCGTCGGTCAGGTGAGTCAAGCGGGCCGGGCGAAAGCAGTGTCTCAAGCGCCGCGGCGGTGTGGACCGGTTCGCGGCAGGAGTTGTTCGCGCAGTAGAACGCGGTCGGCCGGCCGCCGAATGCCCGGCGGTCGCGGACGAGCGGGGAGAGCTCGGCCAGCGCGGGGTCCGCTTCGGCGCCGCGCACCAGGACCACGGTGCGGTCCGGGTCCGGGTGGCGGCGCAGGGTTTCCACGAAACCCCTTTCCTCCGCCGGGTCGGGCAGGAAGAGCACGACCTCGCTCCCGGCGGCCGGTGACCGGTCCAGCGCGGAGAGCATCGTCGCGAAGGCGGTCGGCCAGCGGCGCATCACCGGGTAGAACCGGCGCAGGATTTCCAGCGCCGCCTCGCGCAGGTCCGTGCGGCCGGTGAGCCGGGCCAGGTCGAGCAGGTTGTGGGCCGCCACCGCGTTGCCGGAAGGAACCGGCGAATCGTAGCCGCTCACGGTCGCGGATACCAGCCCGGGTGCGGCCGGGTCCTGCGTGGCGAGCGCACCGTCGGGGGTGCGGAACAAGGTGAGCATCCGGTCGGTCAGGTCGCGGGCGAGGAACAGGTGGCCGGGGTCGAAGTCCGAGGCGTAGAGGTCGAGAAAGCCCCGGGCGACAAGGGCATAGTCGGCGAGCAGGCCGGGCACCGGTTCCCGGCCCGGCCGTTCGAGGTGGTTCAGGTCTCGTCCCCGGACAAGGCGTGACCGGATGAACGTCGCCAGCGACCGTGCCCGGCCGAGCAGGGCTTCATCACCCAGGAGCTGGTGGCCCCGGGCCAGCGCGGACAGCGCGAGCCCGTTCCAGTCGGCCAGGACCTTCTCGTCCCGGCGCAGGGGTGCGCGCCGGTTCCGGGCCGCCAGCAACCGGGCGCGGATATCGGCCAGTTTCGGCCAGAAGTCGTCGGGCGACAGCTTGTGGGCGCGGAGGAGAAGCTCGACCGGCTGGGCGATGCGGAGCACGTTCCGGCCCTCGAAGACCCCTTCTTTCGTCACCCCGTAGAGGTCAACGGCGAGCGGGGTGAGTTCGGGTCCGAGCGCGGCCTCGAACTCCTCCCGGCTCCAGGTGTGGTGCGCGCCCTCGATGCCGCCGCTGTCCGCGTCCTGCGAGGCGCAGTAGCCGCCGGCGGGCGCGCGCATTTCGCGCTCGAGGTAGTCCAGCGTCTCCCGGGCCACCGCCCGCCAGGCCTCGTTGCCGGTCGCGGCAAAGGCCTCGGTGTAGAGCCGGGCGAGCAGGGCGTTATCGTAGAGCATCTTCTCGAAATGGGGGACAAGCCATGCGGTATCGGTCGAATAGCGATGAAACCCGCCGCCGACCTGGTCATAGATGCCGCCCTCGGACATCCGGAGCAGGGTCAGCTCGACCATCTCGCGACAGCTGTCAAAGCCCGGCCGCGCGGAGAGCCGGAGCAGGAGCTCAAGGTCGGTCGGGTTCGGGAACCGGGGCGCGACCCCGAAGCCGCCCTGCTCCGAATCGAACGCCTCGAGGCGCTGACGGTAGTAGGCGTTGAGCACGTCCGGGGCGAGCTCGCCCTCGGCCCGCTCCAGGCGTGAGAGGCCGTCCAGCTTCTCGACGATGGCCGCGGCGGCGCGGTCCACCGCCTCGCGCTCGGTGCGGAAGTAGTGGGCCGCGGAAAGCAGGACGCGCTTGAAACCGGGCAGGCCGTGGCGCGGCTCGGGCGGGAAGTAGGTCCCGCCGTAGAACGGCTTCAGGTCCGGAGTCAGGAACACGGAGAGCGGCCAGCCGCCGGACCCGGTCAGAATCCGCATCGCCTCCATATACGTCTCGTCCACGTCCGGCCGCTCTTCCCGGTCCACCTTGATGCAGACGAACTGCTCGTTCAGGATGGCCGCGGTCTCCTCGTCCGCGAAGCTCTCCCGGGCCATCACGTGGCACCAGTGGCAGGCCGAATAGCCGATGGAGAGGAAGATCGGCCTGCTCTCGGTGTGCGCTCGCTCCCAGGCCTCCGGCCCCCACGGGTACCAGTCAACCGGGTTCTCGGCATGCTCCAGCAGGTAAAGAGAACTCTCGGAGGCCAGTCGGTTGCGGGCAGACTTGCTGTTCAACAACTGTTAGACGGCTTACTCGGGGCCAAGATGCGGAAAAACAGAGATGTCGGGTAAGAAGATGGGTGGACGCGGACGGCTTGGACCGAAAGACGGAGCAACCGCCGATGGACGCCGGGGGATATGGCCGATTCCGTTGTCCGAGCGGTAGCGGTCTCTCATTTGATGCTCTGCATCAGGCCCCGCCCGTGACTGCTGCCTCCAGGCAAGAACAACCGGACGCGGTAAAGGAGCAGGACGACTTCGTTCGAGACACCGGACATCGCCCGGGGCTCTCCGGATGTAACGCCGGGCGTCGGCACCGTGCGACCGGCGTAGACGGGTGAAGAGTGAGCGGTCCGGTGTACGGGGCAGACGCCGGCGGAGTGCGGTGCGCAGTGTCCGACGCAAACCCCGCCGGTCTGACCGGTGCAGTTCCCGCCCTGTTCCCTATTGACGCCCCTGTCTCGGCCGACGAGGGGGTATACCCCGGGTATACCCCCCAACCGTCTCCTGAACCGACCCGGGAGCCCCGGGAGTCCCCGGGGTCGCGGACTGGCGTTCAGGATAACAT
>DSBX01000342.1 GCA_011049385.1 Caldifarciminota bacterium
AGGCCGAGGGCGTCCTGCCGCTCGAGGAGTTTCGCAACCCGGACGAGGTGGCCGAGGGGCAGGAGGTCAGGGTTTCGCTGGAACAGCTCGAAGACCGGGAGGGTTTCCCGGTCATCTCGAAGAAGCGGGCCGACTTCCAGCTCGCGTGGGAGCTGATAAAGGAGAAGTCGCAGAGCGCCGAGGGCGTCAAGGCGACGGTGATGCGGCGGGTCAAGGGCGGTCTGGCGGTCGAACTGATGGGCCTCGATGCCTTTCTGCCCGGCTCGCAGGTTGACCTGCGGCCGGTGCCGAACCTCGACGTGATGATCGGCCGGGAACTCGAAGTGAAGATCATCTCGGTCAACTGGTACAAGAAGAACATCGTCGTCTCCCGGCGGGTCCTGCTCGAGGAACGGCAGGAAGAAGTCCGGCGCGAGTTGTTCGCACGGCTCCAGGTCGGCGACGTGATGGACGGTACGGTCAAGACCATCACCGACTTCGGCGCCTTTGTTGACATCGGCGGGGTTGACGCATTGCTGCACATCTCCGACCTGGCGTGGACCAAGGTCGTGCATCCCAAGGAAGTCGTCAATACCGGCGACGAGATCAAGGTCAAGGTGCTGTCGGCCGACGAGGCCAGCGGCCGGATTACCGTCGGTTACAAGCAGTTGACGCCGCATCCCTGGGAGCAGGTCGAGGAGAAGTACCCGATCGGCGGTCGAGTGCGGGGCCGGGTGACGACGCTGGCCGAGTACGGCGCGTTCGTCGAACTCGAGCGCGGCATCGAGGGGCTGATTCACATCTCCGAGATGTCCTGGACCAAGGCGATTCATCACCCGTCACAGTTGCTGACCGCCGAGGAGGAGGTCGAGGCGGTCGTGCTCAACATCGACAAGGAGAACCGCCGCATCAGCCTCGGGCTCAAGCAGACGATGCCCGACCCGTGGTCGCTGATTGACGAGAAGTACCACGTCGGCCAACGGATGGAAGGCCGGGTTCGGTCACTGAAGGACTTCGGCGCCTTCGTGGAGATCGAGGAGGGCATCGAAGGGCTGATTCACAATGCTGACCTGTCCTGGACCAAGCGAATCAAGCACCCGCGCGAGGAGTTGAAGAAGGGTCAGGTTGTCGAGACGGTCATCCTCGGGGTGGATAAGGAAAGCCGGCGGATTACCCTCGGTCTCAAGCAGACTCAGGAGGACCCGTTCTACCAGATCAGCAAGGAACTCAAGCCCGATGACATAGTCAAGGCGAGGATCATTGATCTGCCCAAGCCGGGTGTGGTCGTAAGCCTGCCCCACGGCATCGAGGGTTTTGTGCCGCTGGGATATCTCATCCGCGGCGGGAAAAAGGCCAAGGACAACTACCAGATCGGCGAGGAGTTGGAACTGAAGGTGATGCGGCTGGATCTCAACAACCGGCGCATAGCCCTGACCGAGCGGCTTGAGGCCAGCCTCGAAGATGAGAAACCGGAGGCGAAGCCGGCGCGCCGCCGTGGACGCCGACGCGCGCAGGTGGAGGAGGAAGAGGTTGATTTCGGTACCGACCGCTTCACCCTCGAGGACCACCTCCGGGACTTCGTCGACGACGAGGAGTAGTCCAGGTCCGGGCGCGATGTCCGCGGTTACCGGCGGTAAGCCAGCGATGCGTGCCGCCATCGTGACCGCCGGTTGCAGACTGAACCAGGCCGAGAGCGATGCGCTCTCGGCCTGGCTTCGTTTGCAGGGCTTCACGGTCGTGCGCGAGCCGGCCGAGGCCGATGTCTGTTATGTCAACACCTGTACCGTCACCGCCGCGGCGGACCGGAGTTCGCTCCAACTCGTGCGCAGGGCGGCAGGACGGGACGGTACCCGGGTAGTGGTGATGGGCTGTCTGGCCGAGCGGCGGCCCGAGCGACTGCGGGAGATTCCGGGCGTGAGTGAGGTCTGGTCGGCCCGCGAGAAGCGGCGGGCGACCGGGTTGGTGCCGGTGCCGGTGCGAAGCCGGCCCCTGCTCAAGGTCCAAGATGGCTGTGACCGGGGCTGTGCCTTCTGTGTCGTGTCCAGGGTGCGGGGCGCGCCGGTATCGGTGGACCCGGACCGGGTCGCTCACGCGGTCGCCGACCTCGTCAGCGCGGGCCATTGCGAGGTGGTTCTGACCGGGCTCAACCTCGGCCGTTACCACCACGGTGCGACCCGGTTGGCCGGACTGCTGGCACGGCTATTGTGCGTGCCCGGGTCCTTTCGGCTTCGTCTCGGCTCGCTCGAGCCGGACAGCATTGACGACCGGTTGGTCGAGGCGCTGGCCGATGAGCGCATCTGCCCGCACTTTCATCTCGCCCTGCAGAGCGCGGACGACCGACTGCTGACGGCGATGAACCGGCGCTACGGTTTTGCGGCATTTCGGAGGCTGGTCGGGCGGCTGGTTCGGGACCGGACCGATGCCTGCATCGGTGCCGACGTCATCTCGGGACTGCCCGGGGAGAGTCCGGAGTCGGCCGGACTCACCCACGAGCGGCTGGCGGAACTGCCGCTTGCCTACCTGCACGCCTTCACCTACTCGGTGCGGCCCGGGACCCCGGCCGCGCAGATGCCGGGCCGTGTTCCCGCGCACGAGGCGAGCGCCCGCACCGCACGGTTGAGACGACTCTCGACCGAGTTCGGCCGGCGCTACGCCTCGAGATTCCCGGGCAGTGTCCGGGACGCGGTGGTCGAGAGTGACCGGGTGGTGGTGACCGATAATTACCTACGAGTCCGGCTGTGCGAACCGACGGCGATCGCGGCGCGTCGTAACTGCCGGGTGCGGATTGAAAGCATGACCGCTTCGGTGTCGGCCCCGCTGGCCGCGCTGGTCGGTCTTTGCCAAGAGGAGAACCAATGAAGCTCTGCTACGCTTTCGTGGCCGTGCTGGCGCTCGCCCTGGCGGTGTCGGCCCAGCCCGCCAAGGTCGGGTATGTGGACTCGGACGAGGTCATCGCAAAGTACGAGGAGGCTCGGGAAGCCAAGTCCCGGCTGGAACGCGACGTGGCCGGGTTCCGGACCGAGGCCGAGTCGCTACGCTCGCTCTACCAGGAGGCGCTGGACGAGTACCAGACCCAGGAACTGTCGCTCTCCGAGGAGGGCAAGCGGGCGAGGATGGCCGAGGTCGAGCAACTCAAGCGGCGCTATGACCTGTTCGTCGAGGAGGTCTACCGCAAGGGCGGCAAGATTGACCAGAAGAACAGCGAGTTGATCGCCCCGCTGGTCCAGAAGATCGGCGAGGTCGTCAGCGAGGTGGCGAAGCAGGAGGGGTTCACGCTGGTCCTGGATGCTTCCAAGGCCGAGATTCTTTATTCTTCCACGGGTTTGGACCTGACCCGGTTGGTCATTGACGAACTCAACCGGGAGTACGCCGCGGTCGGACCGGTGACCGAACGTAACATGGTCTATGCGATTCTGCCCGTTTTCGCGACCAACGATGAGGCTCGGCAGGAACGGATTGACCTGCGCGTGCGCGAGTTCATCTACAACCTGGTCCGGGTCCAACCCAAGACCGACATGGTGGCCAATGCCCGGGTTGACGAGCAGTTGACCCAGCGCGGGGTGTCGGGCCGGGCCGCATCGGGCCGGGACGCGATTGACGTCGGCACCGCGCTCAACGTTGACTACGCGATTCTCGGGACCTGCACCAGGCAGGGCCGGCAGATTGACTTCACGCTGACGATCGTCGACATCCGGATGAGCAACGAGGACCTGAAGACCGAGACCGGACAGACGCAACGCGAGGAACGACTCAACGAGGAGGTCGGTCGCGTCGTGCAGGTCCTGCTGGCCTCAGTTGTTGAACCCTGACGATAAGGGACGGGCCCCGGGGCCTTACGGACAGATGCCCGAAACACACCGCCTGACGGTCGGTCCGGGCGTGCACATCGGGTCCGGGGTCAGTATCGGCGAAGGTGCCATCCTCGGCGCCAATGCGGTCCTTCTCGGCCCGGCGGTAATCGGCGGTCGGGTACGCATCGGGCCGGGCGCGGTCATCGGCTGTCAGGGGTTCGGCTACGAATGGACCGGCACGGGTTGGCGGTGGCTGGAGCACGGCGGCCCGGTTGTCATCGAGGAGAATGTGGACATCGGCGCGGGTGTGACCGTCGCCCAGGCGAAGGCCGGCCGTGAAACCAGGATTTGCCGCGGGACAAAGATTGACGCCCACGTCCACATCGGCCACAACGTGCGCATCGGCCGCGACTGCGTCATCGCGGCGATGACCGGGATCGCCGGCAGCGCGTTCATCGGTGACAGGGTACGGATCGGCGGCCAGGTCGGTATCAGCGACCATGTCCGGGTCGGCGACGACGCGATAATCATGGCCCGGTCCGCGGTCTTCCGCTCGGTCCCGGCCGGGGCCTGCTACTCCGGGAACCCGGCTCGACCCCACGATGAGACGACGCGCCTTTGGGCCCGGGTGCGACGTCACTTTCTGCCCCGGAAATGATGACCCGTGCGCGGACCATCGTGCGGCCGCTGTCCTTGCGCGGCCCGGGCATGTTCAGCCGGCGGCCGGTCGAACTGCGCATGCGGCCCGCAGAGCGTGGGGCCGGGCTCTCATTCAGGCCCGGCCTGAAGGTGGAACCGAACCGGGCGCGGGCAGGTGTACACTGCACAGTCCTGACGCGGCGCCAGGTGAAGGTCAGCGCGGTCGAGCATCTGCTCGCCGCCTGTGCCGGGCTCGGGGTGACCGATGTCGAGTTCGACTGCCCGGGTGGCGAACCGCCCTTCGGTGACGGGAGCAGCCTGCCTTTCGTGCGGGCACTGCTTCGGGCCGGGCTTCGCGACGCCGGTCTGCGGTTGCCGATGGTGGTGCGGGAGCCGGCGCTGGTCCAGGCTGATGGAGGGTATGCCATCGCCTGCCCGGGTCGTGGCCTGCGCGTGACCTGCGTTACCAATTTCCCGTGGGTCGGGCCGGAGTCGTTCGAATGGACGCCGGGTCCGGGCAGGTTCGAGCGCGAGCTTGCCGGGGCGCGGACCGTTGCCCTGACCCGCGAGAGCGCGACAGACCTGGGCCGGGAACTCGGCCTGCGCTTCGCCCTGTGCCGGCGCGGGGAGTTTGTCCTGCCGGCGCGGCCGAGGATGGCCGGTGAAGCTTGTCGGCACAAACTGCTCGACCTGCTCGGCGACCTGGTCCTGCTGGGGCGGCCGGTTGCCGCGCACCTGTTCGTCTTTCGCCCCGGTCACCGGCTGAACCTGGAGTTGGTGCGGCGGCTGGACATTCAGAAGGAGGAGAGATGATGAACCGTGAGGATATCAAGCGGCTGTTGCCGCACCGCGAGCCGTTCCTGTTCGTGGACGAGGTCACCGAAATCGGCGAGGACCGGATCGAGGCCTACCGCGACATCAGGCCGGACGAGTTCTATTTCCCGGGTCACTTCCCGGGCTTCCCGGTCCTCCCCGGCGTACTGATGGTCGAGGCTATCGCCCAGGCCGGGATCCTGGTCGTGCTGGCCCGCGAGGAGTCGCGTGATGGCCGCAAGACGCTCTTCGCGGCAATCGAGCGGGTGCGGTTCCGCCGCCCGGTGCGGCCGGGCGAGCGACTGCTGTTGAGTGCGCGGATACTGGGCGGCCGGGCCGGGGTGTACAGAATCGCCGGGGAAGCCCGGGTCGGCGAAGAACTTGCCTGCGAGGCGGTCGTTACCGGCGCCCTGCGGGAGTAGGCCGGGAAGGCGAGTGATTCACCCCAGCGCGGTCATCGGGCCGGAGGTTGAGGTCGGGCCGGGTTGTGAAGTCGGCCCGTTCTGCTCGCTGTCCGGCCGGGTACGGCTCGGCCGGGACTGCCGGCTTGCCGCCGGGGTCGTCATCGGCGCCGAGCCGATGGACCGTCATTACACGAGCGAGGAAACCGAGGTCGTCATCGGCGAACGCAACGTCTTCCACGAGTACGCCAGCGTTCACCGCGCGACCGGCGCGGGCAACCGCACCGTCATCGGCCGCGGCAACCGGGTCATGGCATACGTGCACATCGCCCACAACTGCCGGGTCGGCGACAATTGCGTCATCACCAACGCCTGCCAGCTTGGGGGACACGTCGAGATTGGCGATGGCGCCAACCTTGGCGGCCTGGTCGGCATACACCAGCACTGCCGGGTCGGGACTCTGGCCATGGTTGGGGCCTGGACCTACGTCAACCGCGACATCCCACCCTTCCTGCTGGCCGAGGGTCGGCCCTGCCGGGTTCGCGGTCTCAACAGTGTGGGGCTGGACCGGGCCGGGGTGGCGCCGGGCGCCCGGGCGGTCCTGAAGAAAGCCTATCGGCTGATGTACCGTTCCCGCCTCGGCCTGAGCGCGGCGGTCGAGGCCATCAAACGCGACTTGCTGCCCGAGGCGGCCGAGCGCGGCGGCGAGGAGTTGTTGCATTGCCTGTTCTCATTCATCGTTACAAGTGGGCGCGGCATCGAAATGCGCGCCCGGGAAGAAGAAACGGAGGAAGCGTGAAGACTCTGATACTCATCGTGGCAGTGCTGGCCGCCGCCCCGGCCCACCCGTGGGCCTGTTACCAGGGCGACCCCCAGCATACCGGCCGTTCCGCTTTCGCGGTCGGCGACTCGTTCTGGACGGACTGGACCTTCAACGCAGGCGGCAGTATCTCCGGTTCCGCGGTCATCAACGACCAGGGCCGGGTCTTGTTCGGCGCGCGCGACGTTCATCTCTACTGCCTGAACCCGGACGGCAGTGTCGCCTGGGAAGCCGACTTGGAGAGCCTGGGTACCAGCATCTACTTTTCAACCCCGGCCCTGGACGACGCCGGCAACGTCTACATCACGACCAACCGCAAGCTGGTCAAGGTGGACAGCACCGGGTCGGTGCTCTGGGCCTACCCGGAGCACCGCTCCTGGTCGATCAGCCACTCGCCGGTCATCGGCGCGGGCGGCAGAATCTACTTCGCGAACTATGCCGATTCCATCTTCGCGATACGGCCGGACGGCACACTGGACTGGGCCCGCGACCTCGGCGGAGACTGCAACTCTACACCGGCCATCGGGCCGGACGGCCGGGTCTACGTGGCCACGACCCGGGGCGAAGGAAGCTGGAAGCTGTGGGCGTTCGAGGCGGCCGGCGCGACGGCGTGGAGCTTCGACCTCGCCGCGCAGGCCGATTTCTCTTCCCCGACGGTGGGGCCGGATACTACTGTATACGTCGGCGCGGGCCGCTACCTCTACGCGGTCCGGCCGGACGGCTCCCTGCGCCGGCGCGACAGCCTGCCCGCGGTCATCCAGTCCAGCCCGGCGATTGCCGACGACTCGACGCTCTACGTCACGGCTGGTTCTTACCTCTACCGGCTCTCCACCGAGTCGGGCGTGTGCTGGCGCAAGTACCTCGGCGGTGCGAACAACTCGGCTCCGGCGGTTGACGCGGCGGGCCGGGTTTTCGTGGGTACCGCCAACTCGGACGGGCCTGCAATCCTGGCCGTGGCGCCGGACTCGACGGTACTCTGCAGTGTTCCGACGGTCGGTCTCATCTGGGCGTCGCCGGCAATCGGCGCGGACGGTCGCTTGTTCGTAGGTTCCATGAACGGCATCTTCTACGCGTTGGCGGGAACCGGCCTGGGGGTGGAGGACCCGGTCGTTCCCGGCCACCTGCCCTTTTTCTCGGTGGCGCCGAACCCGACCCCGGGCCGGCTGCGGCTGATCGGTTCCGCCGACATCGAGCGGTTGGCGATTCGTGTCTTTGACGCCTCGGGCCGTCAGGTTCGGTACCACCGCGCGGGACGCGAACTCGACCTCACCGGTCTGCCCGTCGGCGTCTACCTGCTCGAAGCCCGGGGACCGGAAGGCAGGACGCGAAGTCGGGTCGTGCTCAGGTAGCGCTTCGGCGGTGAAGTACGCGACCGCGGTCGGGTTCCTCGACTCGCTCGTCAACTACGAGAAGCGGGTCAGCCCGAGGGACGGTTTCAAACTTGATGCGGTTCGCGGACTGCTGGAGCTGGCCGGGAATCCCCAACGCCGGCTCGGCCGAACCGTACTCGTGGCCGGAACCAAGGGCAAGGGTTCGACCTGTTACATGCTGGAGGCCGCCTTGCGCGGCTGTGGGTTTCGTACCGGAATGTTCGTGTCGCCCCACGTCCGGTCGGTCCGTGAGCGCATCCAGCTCGACGGTCAGCCGGTGTCGAAGCAGGTGTTCGCGGACGCGGTCGGCCGGTTCGCACCGCTCGTGCGACAGCAGGCGGTCAGCTACTTCGAACTGACCGCGGCACTGGCCTTCGACATTTTCGCCCGGCGGAAGCTGGACTGCGCGATAGTCGAGGTCGGGCTCGGCGGCCGACTCGACGCCACCAACCTTTGCAACCCGGACGTCTCGGTCATCACCCGCATCGGGCTCGATCATACCGAGGTGCTGGGTGGTACGCTCGGCCGGATTGCGACAGAGAAGGCCGGGGTAATGCGGCCGGGCCGGCCGGTCGTGCTCGGTGAGCAACCCCGGGACGCTGCCGAAGCCCTCAGTGCCTGCGCACGCCGAGTTGGTGCGCTGCCGGTCCGGGCGGCGAGCGATGTTCGGGCCTGGGATCCGGACCTGAAGCCGGACGGTGTCGAGTTCTCGGTCCTGGGCCGACTCGGGGCCGGCCGGGTGCGGCTTGACCTGCTCGGTCCGCACCAGGTCGAGAACTGCCGGACCGCGTTGGCCGCGCTCGGTGTTCTGGCCGCTTCCGAGTCCCGGGTGCTCCTTGGACCTGCCGCGGCCGGGCTCGCCGGGGTCCGGATACCGGGCCGGTGTGAGGTCGTCGAGCGCGAGCCGCTGGTGGTTGTGGATTCCTGTCACAACCCGGACTCCGGGGCCGCGCTGGCCCGCGCGGTAGCCGGTCACATCGGGCGACCGGTCGTCCTCCTCTACGGCTCGTTGCGAGGCAAGCGCGTGCTGGCGACGGTTCGGCCGCTTCAGCCCTGGGTGAAGCAGGCGGTGCTGACTCGGCCCGCGTCACCCCGCGCGGCCCGGTTGGCCGAGGTGCGTCGGGCGTTCACCCGGCTCGGGATTCGGCACGAGGCCGAAGAGACCGTGGCGGCGGCGATTGCCCGGGCCCGCGTGATATCTGCGGGGGAGACGCCGATTGTGGTTGCCGGTTCCTTCTACCTCGCCGACGAAGCGCTCGCGGTGCTGGCGCCGGACCGCTGGCCGGCGGACTGAGCGCGGTCTAGCCGGTCTTGTCCGGGTCCGGGTTCTCGGACCGGGCCATCCTTCGCTTCAACTCCGCCTCGAACCCCCGGTCCGTCGGCCGGTAGTAACGTTGGCCGGCCAGGTCTGCGGGCAGGTGTTCCTGCTCGACCTCGGCGTTTTCGAAGTCGTGCGCGTACCTGTAGCCCTTGCCGTATCCGAGTTCCTTCATCAGCCGGGTGGGTGCGTTACGCAGGTGGAGCGGCACCGGAGCGGTGGCGGTCTCCAGTGCGTCTCGCTTCGCGGCCTCGTAGGCGACGTGGGTCGCGTTTGACTTCGGGGCGAGTGCGAGGTAGATGACCGCTTCGGCCAGCGCGGTGTTGGCCTCGGGCAGGCCGATGAACTCAACCGCCTGACGGGCGGCAATCGTGACCACCAGCGCATTCGGGTTTGCCATGCCGACATCCTCGGACGCGAATCGGACCAGGCGCCGGGCGACGTAGAGTGGATCCTCACCCGCCTCCAGCATCCGGGCCAGCCAGTAG
>DSBX01000139.1 GCA_011049385.1 Caldifarciminota bacterium
ACCCAGTACACCGATATGCTCCTGCCTCTGCTCGAGCATCTCGCCCCCCGCCTGCCGGTGCCGGTCGTCTGGAACTCGAACGGCTACGAAAAGACCGACCGCATCCGCCGGCTTGCCGGCCTGGTCCGGGTCTGGCTACCGGACATCAAGTACTTCTCCGACGACCTCGCGCTCGCCTGCTCCTCGGCCCCGCGCTACTTCGCGCACGCGTCGGCCGCGGTCGCCGAGATGCTCCGCCAGGCCGGCCCGAACCGCTACGACGAGAACGGCACCATCCTTTCCGGCGTCATCATCCGCCACCTGGTCCTGCCCGGCCAGGCCGGGGACAGCATCCGCATCCTCGATTGGCTGGCCGCCCACCACGGTACTGACCTGACCATCAGCCTGATGGCCCAGTATTACCCGGCCTGGCGCGCCCGCGAACTGCCCGGCTTCGACCGCCGGCTCGCGCCCGACGAATACCGCCGGGTCACCGACCGCCTGCACGAACTCGGGTTCGAGAACGGCTTCACCCAGGAACTGGACTCGGCCAGCGCCGACTACACGCCGGACTTCACCTGAGCGCGGCGCTTGTTGACTGGCCCGGCCCGTGCCGTAGAATCCCTGACCTGTGTGCGGAATCCTCGGCCTCGCGCTCTCCCGACCCGCGGCGTCGGCGCTGGTTGACGGCCTGATCAGCCTCCAGCACCGCGGCCAGGACTCGGCCGGCATCCTGACGTCCGACATCACCTTCCACCTCAAGAAGGGCAACGGCCTCGTCGCCGGCGTCTTCAACGAGAAGAACCTCGCCCGGCTCACCGGCTCCTCCGGCATCGGCCACGTCCGTTACCCGACCATCGGCCCGGGCTCGGACGAGGACGCCCAGCCGTTCTACCTCAACCACCCCTTCGGCATCGGGATGGTCCACAACGGCAACGTCACCAACTACTACGACCTGCGCCGGACGCTGGAGCGCGAAGGGCACCGCCAGTTGACCAGTTTCTCCGACGTCGAGCCGATTCTGAACGTCTTTGCCGATGAGCTCGGTCGGACCGACCTCGCCGCCTTCGGTCCGGAATCGGTCTTCGCCGCCGTCGCCGGCGTCTTCCGCCGGGTCCAGGGCGCCTACTCGGTCATCGGCCTCATCCACGGCCGGGGCTTGGTCGCGTTCCGCGACCCGCTGGGAATCAAGCCGCTCGCCTTCGCCCGCCGGGGGCGGGACTTCGCCTTCGCCTCCGAGAGCGTCGCCTTCGACCGGCTCGGCTTCACCCGGTTTCAGGACGTTCAGCCGGGCGAGGCGGTGTACGTTGACTCCCGCCGCCGGGTCCACCGCCGGCGGCTCGTGCCCGGTGAGCCGCACCCCTGCATCTTCGAGTACATCTACTTTGCCCGGCCCGACTCGGTCCTCGACCGCATCGAGGTCTACGAGGCCCGGCTCCGGCTCGGCGCCGAACTCGGCCGCGCGGTCAAGGCCGCCGGCATCCGGCCCGACCTGGTCGTGCCGATTCCCGACACCGCCCGTGCCGCGGCCAACTCGCTGGCCCTGGCCATTGACGCCCCCTTGCGCGAAGGCCTGATCAAGAACCGCTACATCGCCCGCACCTTCATCATGCCCGGCCAGCAGCTCCGCGCCCGGTCCGTGCGCGCGAAGCTGAACGCGGTCCGCAGCCAGGTCCGGGGCCGCAACATCCTGCTGGTGGACGACTCCATCGTCCGGGGCACGACCTCGCGCGAAATCGTCCGACTGGTGCGCGAGGCCGGCGCGCGCCGTGTCGGCCTCGCCATCACCGCGCCGCCGCTCCGGCACCCCTGCTGTTACGGCATTGACATGATGACCCGGGGCGAGCTCGTCGCCCGGCGGCACGCGGTCCCGGGCATCCGCAAGCTCATCGGCGCCGACGCGCTGGTCTACCAGACTCACGAAGGCCTGCTTGCCGCCCTCGACTCGTTCGATACCGGTGCCCGGTTCTGCGCCGCCTGCTTCTCCGGCCGCTACCCGACCGGCATCGGCCGGCGCGACCTCGAAAGGCTGGAACGCGAACGCCGGAAATGGAGCACGAAATGACCCTGTGCCTGCTCATCATCGCCCTGCTGGCCGTGCCGCCCGCGGCCGGACCGGCACCGACCGACCTTGCCGCCGCGGACCGGCCCGGCGACGGCGGCGGGATCATCGTCCTGACCTGGGACCCGCCCGCCGACGTCGAACAACTCACCGGCTACGAAATCTGGCGCGAGGCCGAGGGCGACACCTGGCAGCGGGTCGGTTTCGCCGGCCGGCTCGTGCGCCGATACCGCGACGATGTCACCGACGGCGTGCGGTACCGCTACCGCCTGGTCGCGGTCTACGAAGACGGCGGCGCACAGAGCGAGCCGAGCGGCTGGGCCGAGAGCAGTCCGCAGTGGTTCGACCCGAACACGCTTGCCGCACTCATCGGCACGATTCTCTTCTCGACGCTGGTGCTCTACTTCACCGTTGCGGCCCGCCGCGGCCGGCGCGGCTTCATCCGGCGCATCGCCGGGCTGGATGCGGTCGAGGAAGCGCTCGGCCGCGCCACCGAGATGGGCCGGCCGATTCTCTTCGTACCCGGTCTTTCCACCGTTGACGACATCGCGACCATCGCCGCCATCAACATCCTCGGCGAGGTCGCCAAGCGAACCGCCGAATTCGGCACCCCGCTGCTCTGTCCGACCGCGGACCCGATTGTCTACACCGTCGCCCGCGAGACGGTCAAGGAATCCTACACCACCGCCGGCCGGCCCGACGCCTTCGACCCCGGCTCGGTCTACTTCCTGACCAACCAGCAGTTCGCCTTCGCCGCCGGCGTGGACGGCGTGATGGTCCGCGAGCGGCCGGCGACGAACTTCCTCATCGGCATGTTCTGGGCCGAGTCGCTGATCATGGCCGAGACCGGCGCCTCGACCGGCGCCATCCAGATTGCCGGCACCGACGCGCTCGCCCAGTTGCCCTTCTTCATCGCCGCCTGCGACTACACGCTCATCGGCGAGGAGCTCTACGCCGCCTCGGCCTATCTCTCGCGGGAACCGCTGTTGATGGGCGCCATCCAGGGACAGGACTACTCCAAGCTCGTCATCGCCGGCTGCATCGTCATCGTCACCCTGCTCGAACTGCTCTTCGGGATTCCGGCCGCGGGCATCTTCTAGCGCGGGCCGGTCCTACTGCGACCAGCCGCCCAGCCGCCTGACCGCCGTGGTCAGCGCCTCGCGCCGCCGGGCAATCACCCGGGACCGGGACACGGTGCGCGCGCGGTAGCCGGACGCGACCTCGGACTTGAGCACCGCCCCGTTCCCGTCACCGGACAGCACCGCATCCACAGCCAGTATCGCGTTGTCGAGCATGCCGGCGAACTCGCGCTGTTGCGCCCGGAAGTCACCGAGCGCGTCATTCAGCGCCGCCTGCAGGACGCTGAGGTCGTAACGCCGGCCGGTCTCAAGCTGTCGCCCGACCGCTTCCAGCGAATCGGCATCCGCGCGCAGTTGGCCGAGCGTCGCCGACGCGCTGTCGAGAAGTGCGCGCGCCTTCCCCAACTCCTCGCGCACCGCGGCCGCGCCCGCCGGGCTGACAAGGTCCGCGGGCAGGGCTTCGCCCAGCCGGGCCCAGTACTGGATGATGCGCCCGGCCCGGTCGCCGACCCGCCCGGCCAGTCGCCGCGCCTCGCCGGCGGGCGTGCGCGGTGGTTCGGGCGGAGCCGGGAGCGCGGTCGGCGGAAGACCGGTCTCCGGGGAACCGGCCGGGGATGGCACAGGCTCGGCGCCGGACCGCGGCGGCGGCATGTCCTCCGGCCCGAAGTCAATCCGCGGCCGGTACGCCAGCACGAACAGCACCGCACCGGTGACGATGAGCAGTGCCGCCAGCCCCATCAGCCGCCGGACCAGCTTCAGCCGCCGCACCTTGCGGGGGTCGGGCCGGAACACCAGTCGCCCGGGCTCGCCGGCAGGGTCAGTCTCAGCCATACCCATACAGGTTATCCCTGCCGCCCACGCAGTCAACCCAGCCGCCGCCTCCTTGAACCGCCGGGCTCTTTCCGTATCATCAGTCAATGACGTGCCCGTCCGCAGCCCGAACACTCAAGCCGCCCGCGCGCACCCGGTCGGCATGAACCCGGCCCTGGTGTCGCTCCTGCTCGGCTTCGCCGCCGGATCCCTGCCCGCCGGCTACCTGGCCGGCCGCATCCGCGGCATTGACATCCGCCGCCACGGCTCGGGCAACATCGGCTTCACCAACGTCTACCGGACGGTCGGTCCGGGCTGGGCGGTGCCGGTGCTGGTCGTGGACGTGCTCAAGGGACTGCTCGCGGTCTGGCTCGCCGCCCGCTGGGGACTCGTCCCGGCCCTGGCCGGGCTGGGCGCGATTCTTGGCCACGTCTTCACCCCCTGGCTCCGCTTCCGGGGCGGCAAGGGCGTCGCGACCACGATCGGCGTCCTCATCGCGGTCAGCCCGCTCGCCGGGCTTGCCGGCATCGGCGTCTACCTGGTGATCCTGCTCACGACCGGCTACATCTCGGTCGCCTCGCTCCTCTTCGCCGCCGCGATCTCACCGCTGAGCATCGGCTTCTACCCCGGCGATACCGCCCGGCTGGTCCTCGCCGCGGTCACCGGCGTGCTCATCATCCTCCGCCACACCGGCAACATCGGCCGGTTGATGCGAAACGAAGAACCGCGCTTCGGCCTCTGGCTGAAGCTCCTCCGCCGCGACCGGGGAGGCAAGCGGTGAATACCGGCATCGGCTTCATCGGCGCCGGCCGCTGGGCGCTCGCCCTCGCGCTCAACTTCAGCCGGGAAGGCCTGCCCTGCCGGCTCTGGGAACCGGACCCCGAAATGCTCGCCCGGCTCCGCGCCACCGGCCGCCACCCGGACCTGCCCGACACCTGTGCCGTCGCCGAGAGCGAGACGCTCCGGCTCTGTGCCGAACCGGCCGACGCGCTGACCGGGACCTCGCTGGTCGTCTTCGCGGTTCCCTCCGCCGCGCTGGCCCGGGTCGCCGATACGGTCAGGCCCCTGCTGGCGACCGCGCCGGCCGCGCTCGTGACCGTGACCAAGGGCATCGAACCCGCGACCCTGCGCCGGCTCTCTGTTGTCGTCAGCAATGCCGCATCCGGCCGGCCGGCGGTGGTCCTTGCCGGCCCCGGCATTCCCTGGGATTTCGCGCTCGGCGACCCGACCACCCTGGTCGCCGCTTCGGAGAACGAAGCCGCGGCCGACGAGGTCCGCGACCGCCTCTCGGTCGGCAACCTCCGGGTCTACTCCTCCGGCGATGTCGTCGGGGTCGAGATCGCGGCCGCGCTCAAGAACGTCATCGCCATCGCGGCGGGCATCGCCGAGGGGCTCGGACTCGGCATCAACGCCCGGGCCGCCCTGCTCACCCGCGGTCTCGCCGAGATGACCCGGCTCGGCATCAGCCTGAACGCCAACCCGCTCACCTTCGCCGGCCTGGCCGGGATGGGAGACCTGATCGTCACCGGCTTCTCCTCCAATTCACGCAACCACACGCTGGGCCGGCTGGTCGGCTCCGGCCTTGCCCCGGAGGAAGCGTTCCGGCGCTTGAACGGCGTCGCCGAGGGCGCGGTCACGGTCCGGTCTGCACTCGCAATGGCCTCGCGGAGCGGCGTTGAGATGCCGATTGCCGCCGAGGTGGACCGGATTCTGCACCACGCCGGCGACGCCCGGCGCTCGCTCCGGCGGCTCCTCAGCCGCCGTCCCCGGCGGGAGGGATGATGACCACCGGCTACCACAGCGTGACCGAAACCTGCCGCCTGCTCAAGGTCAGGCCGCACACCCTGCGCTACTGGGAAAAGGAGTTCGACCTCAAGGTGAAGCGCAACAGCGCCGGCCGCCGCATCTACTCCGACAACCAGCTTGAGAAACTGCGCCTTGTCCACCGGCTGATCCGGGAGGAGAAACTGACGGTCAAGGGTGCCCGACGCAAACTTGCCTTGATGGCCGCCCCGCGCCAGCAGTCGCTCGACCTCGAGGACGGCCACCAGCAACTGCTCTGGGTGCGGAAGGAACTCATCGCCATCCGAGGCCTGCTCGTGCCCGAGGAGAAACCGACGGCCCCGGAACGCGGAGCGTCGGGCGTCCTCGGCCAACTCAAACAGCCGGGGCGGAAGGGCCGCCCGAAGCGGCCCCGTCCCCCGAAGCGCTAAGCTCGCTTCTTCTGCCCGAGCCGGTAGCCTTCTTCAAGGCACTTGACGTTGACCGGGATCAGCTTCGCCTTCTTGACGAACTGGTGCTTCACCTGCTCGACCAGCGCCTCGAAGGGCACGATATCGGTCGCGCCGACGTACGCGCCCAGCATCACCATGTTCGCGGCCCGGCCGGTGCCGGCCTCAATGGCAATCTGGTTGGCGGGCACGTTGACGACGGTGATGTCGTCCCGGTCCGGGTCAACCGTAATCAGCGACTTGTTCACCACCGCCACCCCGACCGGCCTCATCAGCGGGCAGAACTTGTCCAGCGAGGGCCGGTTCATCACCGCCACGTCGCGCGGGTTACGGACGATGGGCGAGGCGATCGGTTCGTCGCCGACGATGACCGTGCAGTTCGCGGTCCCGCCCCGCATCTCCGGGCCGTAGGAAGGAAGCCAGACGACCTCCTTGCCCAGCACCATACCCGTCTCGGCCAGCAGTTTCCCGGCCAGCATCACGCCCTGGCCCCCGAAACCGGCGAACACCACTTCAGCTTGCATCGCCGCCTCCCTGCGCAGGCTCCGGGTTCTCGTCGGTCTCCGGGTCCTTGAAGTTGCGGAGCGGGTAGTAAGGCAGCATGTTCTCCTCCAGCCAGTCGAGCGCCTTGTGCGGCGTCATGCCCCAGTTCGTCGGGCAGGTCGAGAGACACTCGACGAAACCGAAACAGCGGTTCTCGGCCTGGTAGCGGAACGCCTTGACAATGGCCTTCCTCGCCTTCACGATGTACTTGGGACGATGAACCGCCACCCGTTCGATAAACGCCGGCGTACGCAGGCTGGCCAGCAGTTCGCACATCCGGAACGGGTAGCCGACGTCTTCGACGTTGCGGCCGAACGGCGATGTCGTCGTCACCTGGCCCGGCATCGTCGTCGGCGCCATCTGCCCGCCGGTCATGCCGTAGATGGCGTTGTTGATGAAGATGACGGTGAACTTCTCGCCCCGGTTGGCGGCGTGGATTATCTCGGCCATACCGATTGAAGCCAGGTCTCCGTCACCCTGGTAGGCGAAGGCGATGAGATCGGGCCGGCCGCGCTTGATGCCGGTGGCCAGCGCCGGCGCCCGGCCGTGGGCCGCCTGCTGGAAGTCGAAGTTGAAGTAGTTGAACGCCAGCACCGAACAGCCGACCGGTGCGATACCGACCGCCCGCTCGCGCAGGCCGAGTTCGTCCAACGCCTCGGCAATCAGCCGGTGGGTGATACCGTGCGTGCAACCCGGGCAGTAGTGGGTCGGAAAATCCGCCAGCGCTTCCGGTCGCTTGAATATCGTCTTCATGCCGCGCCTCCTTTCGCCCCGGCCAGCAACCGCTTGACCTCGTCAACGACCTCCTCCGGGGTCGGGACCAGACCGCCCTGCCGGCCGTAGAAGTGAACCGGCTTCCGGCAGCGCACCGCCAACTCGATGTCCTCGACCATCTGGCCGGTGCTCATCTCGACCGAGAGCAGGAACTCCGCCGGCCGGGACAGCTCCTTGAGCCGCGCGGCCGGGAACGGGAACAACGTTATCGGCCGGAACAGCGCCACGCCGATACCCTCCTCGGCCAGCCGGGCGATGGCGGTCCGGCAGATCCGGGCGGTGGTGCCGTAGGCAACGAGCAGTACCCGGTAGGGCTTGTCGGTCCCGTACTCATCGCTCTTCATCTCCTTACGCGCAATCTCCTCGTACTTCGCCACCAGCTTGCGGTTGAGTTCCTCTTCCTTGACCGGGTCGAGGTAGAGCGAGTTGACCACATTCGGCTTCCGGCCCTTACAGCCGTCCGTCGCCCAGTCTTTCGGCGGCAGGGGCGGGAACTCGTGTTCCCGGAACTCGACCGGCTCCATCATCTGGCCGATCATCCCGTCGCCGAGCACCAGCACCGGCGTCCGGTACCGGTCGGCGCGGTCGAAGGCGAGCGGCATCAGCTCCACCGCCTCCTGTAACGATGCCGGCGCGTAGACAATCGAGCGATAGTCGCCGTGACCGCCGCCCTTGACCGCCTGACGGTAGTCGCCCTGCGAAGGCAGGATGCCGCCCAGGCCCGGCCCGGTGCGCATGATGTTGACGATGACACAGGGCAGTTCGGCCGCGGCGATGTAGGACAGAGCCTCCATCATCAGGCTGATGCCCGGCGACGACGAGGTCGTCCAGCACCGGACCCCGGCCCCGGCCGCACCGTAGAGCATATTCGAAACCGCCACCTCGCTCTCGACCTGCAGAAAAGTCCCGCCGACCTCGGGCATCCGGCGCGAGAGGTACTCGGCGACTTCGTTCTGCGGAGTAATCGGGTAGCCGAAGTAGTACAATCCGCCGGCCCTGATGCTGGCCTCGGCGATTGCCTCGTTTCCCTTCATCAGTACTTTGGCCATCTCCACCTCACTCCTCGACCGCGATTTCTATCGCCGCGTCCGGACAGGTCATACCGCAGAACTTGCAGGCGATGCAGGCCGGCTGGTTCACGACCTCGGCGTAGAAATAGCCCTTGTCGTTGATCTCTTTCGACATCGCCAAGACCTGCTTCGGGCAGGCATTGACACACAGTTCGCAACCCTTGCACCGGTTGCGTTCGATCGTCACAACCGCTGTCTTCTTCGCCATCTTACTCCTCTCCACTCCGGGCTTCACTCCCTTCCCACGGCTTGAGCAGTTGTCGCTCCAGCAGTAGCAGGGGACGGCCCGCAGACACAGCTTCCACCCCGTCACGAAGCCCGCGCATAGCCGCAACGAAAGCCAACTCCGTGCCGGTCGCGGTGCAGACCTGTTCGGCCAGTTCGATACCCTCGCGGACGATGGCCGCGTCGGTTTCATCGGCCAGGTGGGTGTTCGCCACCACGCGGGTGATGGCGAATCCCGCCATCGCTTCAATCTCGCGCATCATCTTCACCGCGCCTTCGAGCGTGTCGGTGAACGGCCGGCGCGCGTTGAGCACGAAGACACCGTCGAGTTCATCCGCCGGCAGGTCCGAAGCGATGCTCACCATCACCCGGGCGCCGACCGGGTCCCCGCCCAGGTCTATCACCAGTATCCCATCCCCGGATGTCAGTGCGCCGCGAACCTCGGGCGGCACGACCGGCATGTCGGCGTTCAGTAGTCCCTCGGCCGGCAGCAGCAGTTCAACCCCCAGCCGCCTCAGGGCAACCCGGGCCTCGCGGCTTCGGAAGTACGGGTTGACGATATCGAGGTCGGCAAGCCGGACCCGGTGCCCGGCGCCGGCCAACACGGCCGCGAAGTTGACCGCCACCTCGCTCTTGCCCGAACCGAACCCGCCGCAGAACACGCAGACCCGCCGCAATCCGGCAGGCAACTCCCCGGCGTTGACCCATCGGCCCGCCGGGCCGGAACCCGCAACAGCCTTGCCCGGCGCAGTCGCGCCGCCCGGCCGCAGAACGTCAGGTCGCTTCACGATTGGAAGGGAACTATAACAC
>DSBX01000310.1 GCA_011049385.1 Caldifarciminota bacterium
CCCTGGTCCCAGTAGCGGTCGTAGTCCACGTCCGCGCTGGACGGGGTCGGGCAGGGTATGTCCACCATCACCCGGGTCGGCAGGGCGACCGAGTTGCCCAGTATCACCGCCTCGCCGGTGCGAAGCGCCGGGAGCATCGCAATCAGCCCGGTCGCGGTGTCGGGCACCAGCCGCCGGACGTAGTCCTGGTCGTCGGGATTGGTCAGCCGCATCGCGACGAAGTTGTTGCACTGGGCGATGACCGTCTCGGACAGCTCCTTGGGTCGCTGGGAGACGACGACCGCGCCCACGCCGTACTTCCGGCCCTCTTTCACAATCCGTTCGACCGAGGCCCGGCAGGCGCGGTAGCGGTCGTCCTCGCGGTTGGGGATGTAGCTGTGCGCCTCCTCGTAGACCATCAGGATCGGGAACCGGTCCCGGTCCGGGTTCCAGAGGTTGAACTCGAACACCACCCGCGACACGACCGCGACCACCACCCCGACCGCCTCGTTGGGCACGCCGGAGAGGTCAATCACCGTCATCCGCTTGCCGGTGTCTATCGAGAGGAAGTCGCGCAGGAGCTGGGGCAGGCTGTCCGCGCCCTTGTAGGCACGGCACTTGAACATGAAGTCGTAGCGCGGGTCGCTCATCCGCGAGTCGAACCGGATCAGGAACCGGTCGAACATTCCGTAGAGCGGGCCGGGCATCATCCGCCCCTCCGGGTCCGGCACCATCTGGATGTTCCAGTTGCGGAGCTGGCCGAGCAGTTCGTCTATGTCGAAGTAGATCGGCGAGTCCACCATCACCGACGTGCCCAGTCCCATCCGCTCCGCGACGTCGGTGCTCTGCCGGGCACGGACGATGCAGTCGCGCAGGACCGTTATCTGGTTCTTGGCGGTCATCTCCATCCGGTCCACTGCCAGGTCCTGGAACTCGTCGAAGTTCAGAATCCAGTAGGGCAGTTCGACCTCGTCCGCGTGCACCGCGTTGACGCAGTCCGGGAACGCGCTGGCATACTCGCCGTGCAGGTCGAGCACGACGATGTGGGTGTGCGGGTACTTGCGGATCACCGACTGAAGCATGCTCACGACGGTGTAGGACTTGCCGCAGCCGGTCGAGCCGACCACCGCGCAGTGCTGGCCGAAGAAGCGGTTGACGTCAATGTAGGCCCGCTGGTCCGGCGCCTGCGACAGCGCCCCGAAGGAGTAGTCGAAGTGCAGGAACTCGGCGAAGATGGTGCGCAGTTCCGAGGCGGTGACCATCTGCACCGGCTGGCCGACGTTGGGGTATATCGCCACCCCGCGCTCAAACCGGCCGTCCGGTTCGAGCGTGCCGATGAGGACACAGCCCGCGGTCTTGCGGCCGCCGCCGTTGACCGGCATCCGCACGTCCGAGACGATACCGATGATGCTGTAGTCCCGGAACGGCACCTTGACGTAGGAGCCGGGCTGGCCCGGGTAGTAGTTCTCGGCCAGGGGTGCGGTCGTGTCCGCGGTCAGTTCTGCTACCGCCCGCTCGCCGCTGATTTCAATCAGGTGACCGATGCTGATATCCGTATCGCTCACTGCCTCTCCTTACTCCTCATCCGCCGCCGGTTCCTCGCGGAACAGGTCGTCGCGGTCCTTGACCAGTTTCGCGACCCGAAGCTCGGCCGCATCGAGCCGCTCCTTGCACTTCCGCGCCAGTTCCACGCCCCGCTCGAAGAGCCGGAGCGACTCGTCGAGACCGGGCTTGCCGCCCTCGAGCTGTTTGACGATGCCTTCGAGCTCGGCCAGCGCGGCCTCGAAATCCACCGGCGCATCCGGCCGGTCCGTCTTCTTCATCATTCACCTCCATCCATCGGGTTGCCGCGCCGGGCCGCGCGTACCTCGCACTCGACCCGGCCGTCCGAAACCAGCGCCTCGACCACGTCGCCGGGCGCGACCTGGCCGACCCGGCTCACCACCCGGCCCGCCCGCGTGCGCAGGACCGAGTAGCCGCGCCCGAGACTGGCCAGTGGCGAGAGCGCGTCAAGCCGCGCCGAACTCTCACGAAAGCGGGCGCGCTGTTCGCGCACCGACAGCTCGACCCGTCGCGACAGCCCGGCCGCGGCCGAGTCGAGACGGCGCCGAACCCGCTCCAGCCGGGCCAGCGGGCTCTGGGCCGCCAGCCGCTGGCGCAGGCGGTTGGTATCGGCCAGGCGCCGGGCCACCCCGGCCCCGGCCGCCGCGGCCGCACCGCCCGCGGCGCGCTCGACCCGGAAGCCGGCGTCGGCCAGCCGGTTCCGCATCACCTCGAACGCCCGGTGCCGGACCATCTCCGCCAGCCGCTGTTCCCGGTCCGCCAGTTCCTGCTCGGTCGCCTCCATCAGCCGGCGCGCCAGTTCGACGAACCGGGCCGGCAGTTCCGCCCAGCCCCGGGAGACCGCCTGGGCCGCTGCGGTTGGCGTCGCGGCCCGCGCATCCGCGACGAAGTCGGCAATCGTGAAGTCGGTCTCATGGCCGACCCCGGACACGACCGGCACCCGACACCCGACGATGGCCCGGACGACCGATTCCTCGTTGAAGCACCACAGGTCCTCGATCGAGCCGCCGCCCCGGCCGACGATGATGACCTCGACCTCGGACAGGCCGGACAGCACCCGCACGCCCTCGGCCACCTGCTCCGCCGCGCCGTCGCCCTGGACCTGGGCCGGGAAGAGCAGGACCTTCGCCCCGGCGCGGTTGAGCCGGAGCGTCCGCAACATATCCTGGAGCGCCGCGCCCGCGGGCGAAGTGACGATGCCGATGACCCGGGGCAGGACCGGCAACGGCCGCTTGCGCGCCGCGTCGAACAGCCCCTCGGCCGCGAGCTTCTTCTTGAGCTGTTCGAAGGCCTGCTGGAGCGCGCCCAGTCCGGCCGGCTCGGCGTGGTCGAGCACGAACTGGTACTTGCCCCGGGGCTCGTACAAGTCCAACCGGCCGTGGGCGATGACCTGGTCCCCGCTCTCCAGCTTGAACTTGAGCTTCGACGCCGAACTCCGGAACATCACCGCGTCGAGCTGGGACGACTCGTCCTTGAGCGCGAAGTAGTGATGGCCGGAAGGATAGACCTTGAGACCGGACACCTCGCCGGTGACCCAGATATCACGGAAGCGCTCGGCCAGCATCCCGGCGACGAGATGGTTGACCTCGGCGACCGTCAGAACGCGCGTCTGCGCTGTAACCTCTATGGCCGGATTATATGGCAGGGCCGGGGGTGGTCAAGCGGACCGGGCTCCGCGTCCCGGCTTCGCCCGTGTCAGGAATACTCGTAGAACCCGCGGCCGCTCTTGCGCCCCAGGTACCCGGCCGCGACCATCCGCTTGAGCAGGGGGCAGGGCCGGTACTTCGGGTCGCCGAGGTCGCGGTGCAGGACGTCAAGTATCGCCAGGCAGACGTCGAGGCCGATGAGGTCGGCCAGCGCCAGCGGGCCGATGGGATGGTTCATCCCCAGCTTCATCACCGTGTCGATGGCATCCCTGCCCGCGACGCCCTCTTCCAGCGCGAAGACCGCCTCGTTTATCATCGGCAGGAGCACCCGGTTCGAGATGAAGCCGGGCGAATCGTTGACCACCACCGGCGTCTTGCCGAGCTTCTCGGACAGCACGACCACGGTCGCAATCGTCTCCTCCGAGCTCTGCAGGCCGCGCACGACCTCGACCAGCTTCATCAGCGGCACCGGGTTCATGAAGTGCATCCCGACCACCAGTTCCGGCCGTTTCGTCGCCGCGGCGATGCCGGTCACCGATATCGTCGAAGTGTTGGTCGTGAGCAGGGCATTGGCCTTGCAGACCCGGTCGAGCTCGGCGAAGAGCCGGCACTTGACCGCGAAGTCCTCGACCGCGGCCTCGACGACGATGTCGCAGTCCGCGTGCAGAGAAAGCTCGGTGCCGGTCGAAATCCGGCTCAGCACCTCGTCCGCCTCGGCCTGCGTCAACTTCTCCTTGGCGACCAGCCTGCCCAGCGACTTGCCGATGGCGGCCAGTCCCTTGTCCGCGAACTTCTGCTCGACGTCGGTCATCACGACCCGGCAACCGGCCATTGCGAACACCTGGGCAATACCGTTGCCCATCGTCCCGGCGCCGACCACGCCGGCGGTCTTGATTTCAGCCATTGATTCCTCCAGTTTCAGTAATGCCTGTAACCATACCCGATTCCGTGTCGAAGGCAAGAGAAGCGCTCCATCTTGCAATCCGCCCGGCCCCGGCTATCCTCAATGCAATGATTCAAGCGCTACTTCTCACCCTGCTTCTCGCCGCGCCGGCCGACAGCCTGCTCTGGCGCAACCTGCGCGAGAACTACCTCGGCCTGCGCTCGCTCTCCGGCAGTTTCGAGCAGACCGTCCGGTCCGAAGCCGAAGGCACCACCCAGCGTTTCTCGGGCAGTTTCTGGTCTGTCCTGCCCGACCGCTACCGGCTCGAAGTGACCAGCCCGGAACGGCAGGTCATCGTCGCCGGCGACAGCGCGCTCTGGTTCTACTTCCCGGCCGAACAGCGCGCGGTGCGCGAGGCTCAGCCCCGCTCGATGCCCCTGCTCGCCTTCCTCGAACCGGTCCTCGACCCGGCCACGACCGCCCGCATCGAGCGACTGCCCGACGGCCGCACGCTTGTCCACGTCGAGACCGAAGACGAGATGGCCGCGCTCCAGGACCTGAAACTCGAACTGTCCGCGGACCGGCGGCACATCGAGGCCTTCGAGTTCAGCGACCCCTGGAGCCAGAACTACCGCTTCATCCTCACCGCCCAGCAGTGGAACCCGGACCTGCCGGCCGAGCTCTTCGAGTTCACGCCTCCCGGCGGTACCTCGGTCGAATAGCCATGCCGGTCAAGAACTCCGGCAACTGCTTCGCCTGCGGCCCGAACAACGAACACGGCCTCCGGCTCGACATCCGGCCCAATACGGAAGGCGTCGAGTTCGTCTTCACGCCCCCGGCCCGCTTCCAGGGCTGGGACGGCATCGTCCACGGCGGCATCGTCTCGACCCTGCTCGACGAGCTCATCGCCTGGGCCTGCAGTGACCGGGGCTTCGAGGCGGTGACCGGCGAGCTGGTGGTGCGCTTCCGCAAGCCCCTGCCGGTGGGCCGGCCGGTGCGCGGCATCGGGCGCATCGTCCGCGAGAAGGGCCGCCTGCTTGTCGGCGAGAGCCGCCTGCTCGACGAGGCCGGGGAAACCATCGCCGAGGCCGGCGGCAAGATGATGAAAGCTTGAACACCGCCGCGGTTGTCCTGCTCGGCTGTCCCAAGAACCGCGTTGACGCGGAAACCCTGCTCGCCGCGCTCGGCATCGCCGGCTACACCCTGACCCCGGACCCGGCCGACGCGGACCTCGTCGTCGTCACCACCTGCGCCTTCCTGCGCTCCGCGGTCCGCGAATCCGAGGCCGCGATCCGCCGCGCGCTCGCGCTCCGCCGGCGCCGGCCCGGCCTGCGCGTGGTCGTCGCCGGCTGCCTGGTCCAGCGACTCGGCCGGACGCTCCAGCGCCGGTTCCCGGGCGTCGAACTGGCGGTCGGCATTGACTACCTGACCGAAGTCCCCCGCCTGCTCCGGCTCCGCGCCGCCTACGCCTGCACCACCCTGCCGACCGCGTCGCGGCCCGCGCCGCGCCTGCCGACCACCCCGCGCCACTACGCCTACCTCAAGGTCGCCGACGGCTGTGACAACCACTGCAGTTACTGCCTCCTGCCCGGCATCCGGGGTCGGTTCCGCTCCCGGCGTCTGCCCGAGGTTGTCGGCGAGGCCCGGAGCCTGGCCCGCGCCGGCGCGAAAGAACTCATCCTCGTGGCCCAGGACACGACCGCCTACGGCCGCGACATCTACCGCGGCCCGACGCTTCCCCGCCTGCTCGAACGGCTGGCCGGGGTTCCGGGCGTGGAATGGCTCCGGCTGATGTACACCCACCCGGCCCGCTACGGCCCGGCGCTCCTGCGCGAGCTCGAACACAACCCCCGGCTCTGCCGGTACGTTGACGTCCCCATCCAGCACGCCGCCGACACCGTCCTCCATCGGATGAACCGGCACCACACCCGGGCGGACATCGAGCGGCTCATCGCCCGCCTGCGGGCGATTGACGGCATCCACCTGCGCACGACGGTGATGGTCGGCTTTCCGGGCGAGACCGAGCAGGAGTTCACGGAACTGCTCCGCTTCCTGCGCGCGGCCGAGTTCGACCGGCTCGGCGCCTTCGAGTTCTCGGCCGAACCCGGCACGCCTGCCGCCGCGCTCCGGCCCCGCGTGCCCGCGGCCCTGCGGGCGGAGCGGCTGGCCGCGGTGATGGAACTCCAGGCCGCAATCTCCCGCCGCCGCCTGCGCCGGCTCCGGGGTGAAACCCTCAGCGTCCTCGCCGACGCGCCCGACACCGCCCGCACCGAATGGGACGCACCCGAGGTTGACGGCGTGGTCCGCATCACCGGCAGGTCGCTTCCGCCCGGCGAGTTCGCCCGGGTGCGCATCACCGGCTCCGACGAACACGACCTCACCGGCCGCCCGGTCTAGACCGCCGGCCCGGCCGACGCCGTCTCACGCTCCCACTCCCTCGCCTTCATCATCCGCTCAGCATTCGCTCCCTGCCCGGGCCGCCTGCTCGATACCGGTCAGCCCGTATTGACATCCCTGCCCCGTGAACTAGAATCCCGCTATGGCGAAGGTAAACGTCGGCGTCCTGGCCTCGGGCCGCGGTTCAAACTTCGAAGCGCTCGCCCGGGCGCTCAGCCGTGACGTCTTCGACGCCGGCATCCGCCTGGTCGTGAGCAACGTCCCGGACGCACCGGTGCTCAAACGCGCCGAAGCCCTCGAAATCCCCTGCGTCGTCATCAATCACCACGAGCACAAGACCCGGCAGTCCTTCGAACTCGCGCTCATCAATGAGCTTGAACACCATGACATCGGGCTCGTCTGCCTCGCCGGCTTCATGCGCATCCTCTCCCCCACCTTCGTGGACCATTTCCGGGACCGGGTGATGAATGTCCATCCCTCGCTCCTGCCCGCCTTTGCCGGACTGCACGGCGAGGCGGTCCACACCGCGGTGATCGAGGCCGGCGTGAAGGTGACCGGCTGTACCGTCCACTTCGTCACTGCCGAGGTTGACGCCGGGCCGATAATCGTCCAGCGGACCCTGCCGGTGCGCGAGGAAGATACACCCGCCTCGCTCGCCCTGCGCGTGCTCGTCGAGGAACACCAGGCCTACCCGGAAGCGGTCCGTCTCTTCGCCCAGGGCCTGCTCAAGGTCGAGGGCCGGCGCGTGCGCATCACCGGAACGCTGTGAAGACGCCGGTTCGGGTTGCGATCGTCGGTTGCGGGGCCCAGGCCCAACTCGCCCACATCCCGGCCCTGCGCCAGAACCGCAGCGTCGAAATCGTCGCGCTCTGCGACCCGGACATCCGCAAGATCAACCACCTGCGCCGGCTCCACGGCATCCCGCGCCACTTCCTCGACTTCGACGACCTGAACAGCGCCGAAGGCATTGACGCGGTCGTCATCGCCACGCCCAACCACCTCCACGCGCCGATGGCCATCGCCGCGATGGAGTACGGCAAGGACGTCCTCTGCGAAGTCCCGCTCGCGCTCAACAGCGAGGAAGCTCAGGCGATGGTCGCGACCGCGGAGCGGCTGGGCCGACGACTCTTCCCCTGTCTCAACACCCGGCTCCGGCCCGACGTCCAGACCATCCGCAAGTACATCGAGGGCGGCGAACTCGGCAACGTCTACTACTGCAAGACCGGCTGGCTCCAGGGCCGCGAGATGTGGTCCCTGGCCGGCTGGCGCGGCCAGCGCCTGCGCGCCGGCGGCGGCGCGTTTCTCAGCCTCGGCACGCCCCTGCTCGACTTCGCGCTCTGGCTGCTCCGGCCCCACACGCCCGAGTCCATCACCGGCGTCGTCCACCTCCGGCCCGGCCGGGCCGACGTCGAAGACACCGCCTTCGCGATGCTCCGGCTCAACGGCGGCGGCTCCGCCGCCGGAAGCCGCGCCAAGAGCGCGGGAGAAAGCGGAACATCTTCTGTCTCCAAGGGACTCCCGGCGCAGAGTGCCGGGGTCCTGCTCACGGTCGAGGTCGGCTGGAGCGTGACGCTGGAGAACGACTTCCGCTACTTCAACGCCTTCGGCTCGGCCGGCGCGGCCCTGCTCAACCCCATCCAGATTCACAAGGAAATGCACGGACACCTCGTCAACGTCACCCCGCGCATTGCCGCCAAGGGGATGCAGAAGGCCTCCTACAAGCTCCTCAACGACCTCTGGATAGACTCGCTGGTCCGCGACGTGCCGCAGGCAATCCCGGCCACCGACGCGCTCGCCATCAACCGGCTCGCCGACGCTTTCTACCGCTCGGCGACCGAGCACTGCGAAGTCAAGCTCTCTGAAACCTAGTCTCCGCCGGCTCCTGTTGCTTACGGTCCCGGCCGCGGGCCTCAGTCTCGGCTTCGCACCCTTCCCGCTCCGGCCGCTGGCCCTGGTCGCGCTCATCCCTCTGCTTGCGCTCATCGAGGACCGCAACCGGCGCCGGGTCTTCCTCTGGGGCTGGCTCTACGGCACCGTCGCCGCCGCCTTTCATCTCTGGTGGATATGGTTTCTGGTCATCCCGGTCGAACCGGTCACCCGGGTCCTGCTCAATATCGGCGTGACGGTACTCTTCGGCTATCTCGGCCTCTACGTCGGCGTCTTCGCGCTCGTCGTCCGGCGGCTCGGGCTCTGGACCGCGCCGCTGGTCTGGGCGCTACTCGAATACGCCCGCTCCACCCTCCAGGTCGCCTTCCCCTGGAACTTCATCGGCTACGCGATGACGCCCTACCTGCCATTTATCCAGCCCGCGGCCCTGGGCGGCGTGTACCTCGTCTCGGCCTGGGTCGTACTCATCAACCTGCTCGCCTGCCGGCTCATCCTGCCCCTGCACCGGCCGCTCCGCACCCGCATCGCTCCGGCGGTCGGGCTGGCGCTCGCCTTTGCGCTCCCGCTCGCGTTCTGGGCCGCGCGCAACCGCCCGCTTGAAACCTGGTTCCGCGTCGCCATCATCCAGCCCGACGTCGCGCCCGACGACAAGGGCGACTGGGACTCGCGCGAGAAGATCCAGGCCGACCTCGTTCGGATGACCGGCGAAGCCTCGAAGGAAGAGCCGGACCTTATCATCTTCCCGGAGACCGCAACGCTCACCGACGTCACCCGCTCCTCCACCATCGGCACCGAACTCCGCGGCCTCGTGGACAGCCTCGACATCGAGATAGTCACCGGCACCCCGCTCTACGATGAGCCCCGCGGCACCTGGCACAACGGCGCAGTCGTACTCCGACCCGGTGAGGACTCGGTGCAACAACGGCACTACAAGCTCAGGCTGGTGCCGTTTTCCGAGAAGATACCGTACGTGGACGAAGTCCCGGTCCTCCGCCGCATCATCGGCACCGCGGACATGGGCAACTGGTCGCGGGGACGCGAACTCCGGGTGCTGGACTGGCGGCTCGGCACCGCCTCCGCCCTTGTCTGCTACGAAGCCATATTCCCGGACCTCACCCGCAAGTTCGTCCGCCTCGGTTCACGGCTCCACGCGG